>CALAHL010000648.1 GCA_937891725.1 uncultured Rhodospirillaceae bacterium
CCGCCATCGGCTGCCTCCAGCTTGCCGGGGCGGCCCTTCGCCTGGGCGCCGGTGAAGGCGCCAGGCTCGGAGCCAAACAACTCGGACTCGACCAGCGTCTCCGGCAGGGCTGCGGCGTTCAGCATCACCAGCGGGCCGTTGCCGCGATCCGACAGGCCGTGCAGAGCGTGGGCCACCAACTCCTTGCCGGTCCCGCTTTCCCCTCGGATCAGCACCGGCACGTCCAACGGTGCGACACGGGCGATATCGGATTTGAGCTTGGTGATCGCGGGACTGTCGCCGATCATCGCGTCCAGCGGATCGGGCCGGCCGCGCAGAGCCTCCAACTCGCGCTTGTAGTGATCGACCTCGGCACGCAACCTTGCGATTTCCCGGCCAAACGCGGCTGCCTGCTCGGGGCCCTTGAACATGACCTGTCCGATAGCACCCAGGATTTTGTCTCCGCGTTTGATGGGAAACCGGCTGACCACCCGGTCCACGCCGCGCATGTTCTGAACCTGTCCGATTTCGGTCCGGCCGGTGCGGGCGACCTCCGGCAGGCGGGTGTTCTCGATTACCTGATCAGCGGGCTGGCCGACGCCTTCGCCGCGCTCGATTCCGAAGAAACGGGCATGCACCGGACTGATCCAGCGCAGGCGCCCCTCGGCATCCACAACGGTGATCGCCTCGAACGGGTTGGTCAGGAAATGGGACAGAATATCGTGGGCGAAATCAACCGATCCGGCGAAGTCGGCCAACGGATCGTCATCCCCGCCCGGCCACAGCATATGAAGCACGGCTGCGGCGCTGGGAATGGAGAGGATCGACCATGTGCGGTCCGCATGTTTGGCCGTCCAGAGGCGTCGGGCGCGGCCGGAGGCGCGGATGTCTGTTTCAAGATCACGCTCCAAGGCGACATCCGCATACTGGATGTGTCCGTCCGCAGACAACAGGACGAGATGAGCGTGCGTGTTCATAATGAGAACAATAAACAGAGACAGTGTCTTCATCAAGATCACATCTGATATCTATATCCTTGATTTAAAATGATTTATGACTTGGCACGATGGTTGCTGTAAACTGGGGTGGAGGAAACAAGAATGTCCACAATGACACCAGATGGCCCCGGTTCCGGTCTGCCGATGGATCGGTTGCCGCCACCGCCCGCGACCGCACCTTTCGCTTTGCTGGAGGGAGTGCGGGTACTCGACCTGACGACCTCGGTTGCGGGCCCCTATGCCACGATGCTGCTGGGCGATTACGGCGCCGAGGTGGTGAAGGTGGAGCGGCCCCGGACGGGTGATGACGCGCGCCATTGGGGACCTCCTTTCCTGGACGGCGAGTCGCTCTGGTTCCTGTCCGTCAACAGGAACAAGCGCAGCGTGACCCTCGACTACCGAGACGGAGCGGGACGGGCGCTGTTCGAGGATCTGGTGCGGGCAAGCGACGTGGTGGTCATCAATCAGGTTCCCCGCGTACAGGAAAAGCTCGGCGCCGATTATGAAACCCTCAAAGCCCTCAAGCCGGACCTGATTTTCGCGGCGCTGACCGGGTTCGGTCTGACCGGATCACGCAAGGACAAGCTGTGCTACGACCTGATCGCCGAGGGCTATTCCGGGGTTATGGATCTGACGGGCGAGTTCGAGAATTCGCCCCAGAAGGTCGGTACACCCGCAGCCGATCTGCTGGCCGGGCATGACCTCGCGCTGGCCGTGGTCGCCGCATTGTTCGCGCATCGCCAGACCGGGCAGGGGCGTCTGATCGATATTTCCTTGGTCGAAAGCATGACCCGCTTCATGGCCCCGCGCCTTGTCAGCTATCTGGGCTCGGGCGAGTTGCCGCGCCGTTCAGGTGCGCGGGACAGCGTGATCTCAATCTATCAGGTGTTCGAGACGGCGGATGAGCCGATGACCCTGGCGATCGGCAATGACGGAATCTGGAAGCGGTTCTGGGCCGCACTCGGTGAGCCCGCGATGGCGGACAATCCGGCGCATGCCACCAACGCCGACCGGCGGCTCGTGCGCGAGGCGATCGTCGGCGAGATCCAGGCGCGGCTCCTCACGCGCGGGCGCGCGGGATGGCTGGCACTGTTCGAGACGGCGGGCGTGCCAGCCGGGCCGATTCAGCGGTTGGACGAAGTGGCGGAGGATCCCGGATTGGCGGAGCGCGGGTTTCTGTACGCGCAACCCCGCCCCGGGAAGCCGGACGCCCCGCAACTCAATACCGGCGTGCATCTGGACGGTGCGCCGAACAGCCCGCGCATTCCGCCACCGGCCCTCGGTGCGGACGCGGACGCTGTGCTCGGCGGCTGGCTCGGGTACGATGCGGACAAGATCACCGAGGTCCGGGCGACCGGCGCCCTCGGTTAAAACCAAAATTGGGAAGGAAAGACCAGATGGCCTTTGAGTCCATTCTGTACGAGGAAGACGGTCCGATCGGCTGGATCACCCTGAACCGGCCGGATGACGGCAATATGTTCACGCCCGAGATGTGCCACGAGATCCGCGACTGCATTGAGGGCATCCGGCGCGAGACCCGTACCCGCGTGGTTGTGCTGACCGGAGCGGGCGACAAGTTCTTCTGCATCGGTGGACGCAAGGAAGGCATGGAGGATACCACGCTCTATGCCGGTGTGCTGCCGACGCTTGAGATGTACGAGGCGATCGACAAGCTGCAGAAGCCGGTGATCGCCATGGTCAACGGCTTCGCGGTCGGAGGCGGAAATGTTCTGCAGGTGGTCTGTGATCTGACCATCGCCAAGCAGTCCGCGGTCTTCCGGCAGGTCGGTCCGATGATGGGCAGCTTCGACAGCGGCTACGGCACCTGGTACCTGGAAGACGCCATCGGCAAGAAGCGCGCGAAGGAGATGTGGTACACCAACCGCAAGGTTTCCGCCGATCTGGCGCTCGACTGGGGCCTGATCAACAAGGTTGTGCCGGACGATGTGCTGCGGGAGGAGACCCGGTCCTGGGCGCTGGAAATCGCCGAGCGGGGTCCGTTCGCACTCGCTGCCGTGAAGGGCGCGTTCAACGCGCGTCACGGCGGTGTCGGCGGCATGGGCCGGATGGCCCACGACCAGTTGCTGCGGCTGTATCTGAAGACCGACGAGGCCAAGGAGCTGTCCGCCAGCATGGGCGAGCGCCGCAAGCCCGATCCCGACAAGTTCGGACATTGAGCGGGCGGATCCTGTCATGAGCCGTCTGCTCACCCTGCACGACCCCGCCGTCGCCAACGCCTATCGTGCGGCTGGCCTTTGGCATGACGAGACGTTCTACGCGCTTCTCGCCAAGCACGCGGCGGCACGTCCCGACGGATACGCCGTTCGGGACAGTGTCCGGCGGCTGACCTGGGCCGAGCTCAAGGACTGGGTCGACGCGATCGCCGATACCCTACATGAGACGGGCGTGCGGGCAGGCGAGCGGGTGGCGCTCTGGGGCTCGAACCGGGCGGAGATCGTCGCCTGTTTTCTGGCCTGTTCCCGGAACGGCTATGTCTGCAATCCCTCGCTCCACCGGAACTACACGGTCGAGGAGATCACCGGCCTGCTGGCGCGTGTGCGGGCGACGGTGGCGGTGGTCGAAGAGGGCTGGGGCGCCGACACCGACCGGCATGATCCCTTCAGTGCGATCGGGTCTCTGCCGGACATGCGCCGGGTCTTCCGTCTGCCCAAGGCGCGGGACAGCGGCGAACTCCCACCGCTCGGCACCTCGCCTCGCCACCTGCGTGAGGCTGATCTGAACGCCGACAGCGTCTGCTATCTTGCCTTCACCAGCGGCACCACCGGTGCGCCGAAGGGCGTGATGCATTGCGACAACTCGCTGCTGGCGAACTGCCGGGATCTGGTGGCGGACTGGGACCACGATCACAAGACCGTCCTGCTGTCGCTCTCGCCGCTCAGCCATCACATCGCCTGGGTCGCGGTGGGACAGGCGATGGTGGCGGGTATGGAGCTGGTGGTCGACGATCCGGCGCCCGGCATGAGCCGGCTCGACTGGATGATCGAGAGTGGTGCGACCTATGTCATGGGGGTGCCGACCCACGCGATGGACATACAGGCCGAGCAGGCGCGGCGCGGGATCACCAAGCTGGGCTCGGTCGATCTGTTCTATATGGCGGGCTCGCCGATCCCGCCCGCCGTGGCGGAGCGGTTCCTGCAGCAGGGGGTCCGACCGCAGAACATCTATGGCATGACCGAGAATTCCTCGCATCAATACACGCTTCCCCATGACGAAGCGGTCACCGTGTGCACCACCTGCGGGCGGGGCGGTCCGGCCTATTCCGTGCGGATCTTCGATCAGGAGAATCCGGACATCGAGGTCGCTCCCGGAACCATCGGGCAGATCGGCGGCAAGGGTGCGGCATTGATGCTGGGCTATTTCAACAATCAGGAAGCCACCGAACGGTCGTTCAACGCCGACGGCTGGTTCCTCTCCGGCGATCTGGGCGTTTTGGACGCGGCGGGCAACCTGTCGATCGTCGGACGTCTGAAGGACGTGGTGATTCGCGGTGGGCACAACATCTTCCCGGCTCGAGTGGAGGATCTGACGGTCAAGCATCCCGACATCGCCAAGGCGGCGGCCTTCCCCGTGCCGGATGAGCGTCTGGGTGAGCGGCTGTGTTTGGCCGTTCTTTGTGCCGGAGAGACAATCCCCGAAGCGGATGCGATCTTGCGTCACCTGTACGCGGTCGGGCTGTCGAAATACGACATGCCGGAATACTTCCTGGTGATGGACGCCTTTCCGCTGACCCCCAGCGGCAAGATCCTGAAGCGCGAGCTGGCGGACTGGGCGAAATCCGGACGGATCGCACCCGTGCCCTGCCGGTTCACCGTGCCGGACAGCCAGCCGGAAAACCAAAGGAAGGGGGCGACCCCATGAGTTTGAGCTTGGAGATCCAAGACGGCATCGCGATCCTGACCCTCGACCGCCAGGATGCGCTGAACGCGTTGAATTTCGCATTGATCGGCGAAATCTCGGTCAAGCTGGACGAGGTTAAGGCATCGGACGCCCGCGCCCTGATCCTGACCGGCGCCGGGCCGAAGGCGTTCTGTGCCGGTGCGGATATCAAGGAGCTGATGGGCCGCGATCTGATGGCGCAGAAGCGCGGCGCCGAGCTGGGTCAGCAGGTGTTTCAGAAGATCGCCGATCTGGAGATCCCCTCGCTCGCCCTGATCAACGGGTTCTGCTTCGGCGGCGGCCTCGAGATGGCGCTGGCCTGCACCTTCCGGCTGGCGGTGCCGAAGGCCAAGATGGGGCTGCCGGAGATCAAGCTGGGCCTGATCCCGGGCTATGGTGGCACCCAACGCCTGCCGCGTTTGGTTGGCGAGGGCCGGGCGCTGGATATGATCCTGTCGGGCCGGTTCGTCGGCGCGGAAGAGGCCGAGCGGATCGGCCTGGTGACCAGGCTGACCGAGACCGAGGATCCGCTGGCCGAGGCCATAGCCTATCTCGGTGCCATCACCCAGTATGGTCTGCCGGCGCTGGCACTGGCCAAGTCGGCGGTGACCCGCGCGCTGGATCTGCCGATCGTCGAAGGCCTTAAGGTCGAGGCCGATCTCTCGACCCTCGCCTACAACACCGAGGACGCCAACGAGGGCCTGGCCGCCTTCGTCGAGAAGCGCTCGCCCATCTTCAAGGACCGCTGAGTCTTCAAGGACAGATAAGCATGCATCAGACCGTACTGGATCGCCTGGACGAGAGCCTGGATCTGTCCGAAGACGAGCGGATGGTGCTCGACAGCGTCAAGCAGTTGGCGGCAGACAAGATCGCGCCGCGTGCCGCCGAATACGACCGGACCTCGACCTTTCCTCAGGACAATATCGACGAGATGAATGCGCTGGGCATGAACGCGATGTTCGTGCCGGAGGCATACGGCGGGCTGGGCTTGAGCTACACCGTCTATCTCGCCTGCGTCCGGGAGATCTCCAAGGCCTGCGCCTCGACCGGGATCATCTGGGCCACGAACTTCCACGGCATGAAGCCGGTGATGGATTTCGGCACCGAGGCACAGAAGCAGCGGATCCTGCCGACCATCGCCGCGGGCGGGCTCGGCTCGCTCTGCATCACCGAGCCGACCGCCGGCTCCGACGCCACCGGGATGAAGACGCGCTTCACGCCCAAGGGCAACGATACGGTCGTGGTCAACGGCGGCAAGATCTTCATCTCGAACGGAGACGTGGCGGATCATCTGCTGGTCTTCGGCAAATGGAGCGAGATCGACGACCCCAAGGGCGCAATCACGGCCCTGGTGGTCGACAAGGGCACACCCGGCCTGAACGTGCTCCGCAAGGAAGAGAAGATGGGGCACCGGGCGGCCACCACGGTTGCGCTGTCCTTCGAGGACATGGAGGTCAGCCGCGACAACGTGATCGGCGTGCCGGGCGAAGGGCTGAAGATCCTGCTCGCCTCGTTGAACAAGTCGCGGCCCAGCGTGGCGGCCCAGGCGCTCGGCATCGCGCGGGCGGCCTTCGAGGACGCGATCGCCTATATCAACGACCGCAAGCAGTCCGGCCGCCGGATCATCGATTTTCAGGGCATTCAGTTCACCCTCGCCGATCTCGCGACCGACCTCGCCATGTGCGAGGGCTGGCTGTGGCGGATCGGCAGGATGGTGGATGCCGGCGCCACCGATTTCGGGATCGAGGCCTCGATGCTGAAGATGCGTGGCTCGGACCTCGCCATGAAGATCTCGGACGAGGCGGTGCAGCTCCATGGCGGCTACGGCTACTGCCAGGACTACCGGGTCGAGCGGCTGATGCGCGACGCCAAGATCACCCAGATCTGGGAAGGCACCAACCAGATCCACCGCCAACTCATCGGCCGCCACTTCGCGGAGAAACTGAAATGACCACAATCAAGACCGTCGGTGTCTGTGGCGCCGGGACCATGGGAGCGGGGATCGCGATCGTGGCGGCGCGCGCCGGGCATAGGGTCGTGCTGTATGACACCAAGGCTGAGACCCTGGAGCGTGCGTCCAAGCAGACCGCCGGCTTCTTCGGGAAATCGGTGGAACGCGGCAAGCTGACCCAGAAGCAGGTGGACGGCTTTCTCGGCGCATATACCCGCACGACCGATATCAACGACCTCGCAGCCTGCGATCTGGTGATCGAGGCGGTGTTCGAGAACCTGGCGGTGAAGCGCGAGCTGTTCGGCAAACTGAACGCGATCTGCCCGAAGCACACGATCTTCGCCTCCAATACCTCGACCCTGTCGATCACCGAGATCGCCGGCGGGTGCGGGCGCGAGGATCGAGTGGTGGGCATGCATTTCTGCCTGCCCGCCCAGCTGATGAAGCTGGTCGAGATGTCGCCCGGACTGAATACGTCGGATGAGATCTTTCAGACAGCCTGGGCGTTTTGCGAGGCGCTGGGTCAGCGCCCGGTCAAGACCAAGGACAGTCCGGGATTCGTGCTCAACTACTTCCTGGTACCGTTCAACAATGATGTGATCCGGATGGTCGAGGCCGGGGTGGCCGAGCCCGCCGATATCGACCGGGCGATCAAGGCCGGGCTCGGCTACAAGATGGGGCCGTGCGAGTTGCTGGACCTGATCGGACTCGACACCCAGGTGCTGCTGTGTGAGGCGTTCTATGACGTCACTCATGACGCGCGCTGTGCTGCGCCGCCCTTGCTGAAGCGCATGGTGGCGGCCGGTCATCTGGGGCGGAAATCGGGGCGCGGGTTCTTCCAATACGATAAAGACGCGATGTTCGGGGGCTGAGCATGACCACATATCAGATCATCGATGCGGGAGAGAGCCGGTCCTTTCCGGCGGGAGACGCGTTCCGCGCCGCAGCTTCCGGAAGCGGCGATATCGTTGTCTACCTCGGCGAGGGGGCGACGGCGGCGTACCGATCCGACGCGTCCAAGACGGCCGTGCTGGTCGAGCTCGGTACCGAATGCCTTGGGGTGGCGACCGATGAAGGACGCGGCGAAGAGGGTTCGAACGCGCTTGGCTTCGCGCGCTTTCGGGTGGGCGACGGAGAACCGAGCAACCTGATCGAGCTTGTCCGTCAACCTGCCTCCGATCCGGTCGCCCTTGAGGCCGCAAAGACACTGTTTGAGGAGGCCGGGTTTGAGGTGTCGGTCTGCGCCGATTTCTCGGGACGGATCCTCGATCGTCTGATCCGGCCTTACTACAATGAAGCCTTGGCGAAGTTGGACGAGGGGCTGGCCAGCGCGTCGGACATGGACCTGACCGTTAAGCTCGGTCTCGGCTATCCGGAAGGACCGATCGAGCTGCTTGAGCGAACCGGCCTGCACCATCACCACGACGTGACCCAGGCCCTGTTCGAGGTCTACGGCACCAAACATTATGCGCCCGCTCGCCGGGCCAAGGTGGCCAAGCAACGCTTGGAGCAGGGGTCGTGACGGCCGTCCCGAAAGCGCCCCGGAAGCCTCTGAAAGGTGTCCGCGTCGTCGACTTTTCGACTTTGCTGCCGGGGCCGATGGCCACCCTGCTGCTGGTGGAGGCCGGTGCCGAGGTCATCAAGATCGAACGCCCCGGAACCGGCGAGGACATGCGGCAGTATCCGCCCATGCTGACGGCCGATACCGGGGTCAATTTCGCGCTGCTGAACCGGGGCAAGCGCTCCCTGGCAGCGGATCTCAAGAACATAAATGAACTAAATAAAATCAAAGAATTAATAAAAAATTCTCATGTGTTGGTCGAACAGTTTCGGCCCGGTGTGATGGCCCGATTGGGGTTGGGATACGAGGATCTGAAAAAGATCAATCCGGCGTTGGTCTATTGCTCGATCACCGGATACGGCCAGACCGGCCCGAAGGCCAGTGTGGCGGCCCACGACCTGAACTATATCGCCGAGGCTGGGTTGTTGGGGCTCGGCGCCGACGCCACCGGCGCGCCGGTCCTGCCGCCGGCCCTGATCGCCGATATCGCGGGTGGGACCTACCCGGCGGTGATCTCGATCCTGATGGCTTTGCGTGAGGCGGAGCAGACCGGAGAAGGGGCGCACCTGGACATCGCCATGGCCGACAACATGTTCGCCTTCATGTACTGGGCGCTGGGCGAGCTGGAGGTACTGGGCAAGGACCCGGCAGCGGGCGGTGAGTTGGTCACTGGCGGCTCTCCGCGCTATCAGATCTATCGCTGTGCCGACAGCCGCTACATGGCTGCGGCCCCGCTGGAGCCAAAGTTCTGGGCGAACTTCTGTCGGGTCATCGACTTGCCAGAGGCGCTCCGCGACGACGGCACCGATCCGGACGCCACCAAAGCGGCGATCACACAAATTATCGCCGGACGCAGCAGCGCTGAATGGGAGTCGGCCTTTGACGGCGTCGATGCCTGTGTCGCCATTGTGCGCACGCTCTCGGAGGCGGCGGCCGACCCGCATTTCCAGGAGCGTGGGCTGTTTCAGGGCACGATGCCGGTCGGCGACAAGACGGTGACGCCGCTGCCGGTGCCGATCGCGCCGATCTACCGGGATCCGGACGGCGGCGCCGTGCCCCCAGCGCTGGGCGAGATGAATTCCGACGGGGAGATATAGATATGCGCGCGGTACGGATGGCGGCGTTTGGACCGCCCTCAACGGCGACAATCGAGGATCTTCCGACACCCGAACCCGATGAAGGTGAGGTGCGGGTGGCGATGCGGGCGGCGGGCGTCAACTATCCCGACCTGCTGGTGATGACCGGCGCCTACCAGCATAAACCGCCGCTGCCCTTCACCCCGGGCAAGGAGCTGGCGGGCGAGGTCGAAGCGGTCGGTCCTGGCGTGACCCGGCTTGCGGTCGGCGACCGGGTGATGGTGCAGGTGGAATACGGCGCCTTCGCCGAGCAGGTGATCGCGACCGAAGGACAATGCTTCAAGATCCCCGATGGGATGAGTTTTGTGGACGCGGCGGCGATGGGGCTGGTCTATCAGACCGGCTGGTTTGCGCTGTTCGACCGAGCCCGAATGACAGAAGGCGATGTGGTGCTGGTCCTGGGTGCCACCGGCGGGGTCGGCCTCGCGACCATCCAGATCGCCAAGGCCATGGGCGCGGGCTCCGTGCTGGCTGGTGTGAGCACGATGTCGAAGGCACAGGCGGCACGGGATGCCGGGGCGGATCACATCATCGATCTCTCGGGTGAGAACCTGCGCGACAGTCTGCGGGATCAGGTGATGGCCGTAACCGACGGGTACGGAGCCGACATCTGCATCGATCCGTTGGGTGGAGATCCGTTCGACGCGGCGATGCGGGCGCTGGCGTGGTGCGGTCGGATGGTTGTGGTGGGCTTTGCGGCCGGGCGGATTCCGGTGATCAAGGCGAATTACCTGCTGGTCAAAAACATCGAGGTCTCCGGCCTGCAATGGTCAGACTACCGCGACCGGACCCCGGAGCGGATGATCGATGCCCAGGCCGAGATCTTCCGCCTGTACGCAGACGGCAAGCTGACACCGCACGTGATGGACCGGATCCCGCTGGCACGGGTCGCCGACGCGATGGCGGTGATCGAGGAGCGGCGAGTCACCGGGAAGGTCGTGCTCGAGCTTTAGGCGGTCCTGGAATCCCGGGGGCCTCAGGGCTAGGCTGTTCGCTGTTGACCCCGCCGCCTCATGCCGGAGCCCCCGCCGATGGAATCGACCAATCCCGCCGATCTGATCGTCAC
>CALAHL010000649.1 GCA_937891725.1 uncultured Rhodospirillaceae bacterium
CGCGCTCTGCCGGGCGTTTGTGGGCAAGCGACAGCGCCGCGCCTTCGGCATCCGTGGTGATCAGCAGCACAGGATAGGGAATGGCGCGATGGATCAGTTCGATCAGCCGGGTCGTCTTGGCCTCGGGCCGGAAGGCGCAGCCGACGGCTGCAATCTCCAGGTATTCGCGGGTATCATCCTTGAAGCTCGGCACGCCGATGGTCGTGGGCTTGCAGGCCGCGAACCATTGCAACTCGTCGATCCCGTCCAGAATGATCCGCTTGTCAGCCGCAGTGGGTGCGCCCTGTTCCGCCAGCAACTTCTTCGGCACGCGCATATCGACCCGCGCGCTGGGCGGCAGGCCGAGTGCATCGACCACAGTCGATATGCTGGCAGACGCCGTCACGCAGGCGTCTCGCCGTCAGGCAGGATCACGACGAAGGCCACAACCTCAAAATCATTGATCCCAGCAAACTCGCCCTTCATCGCATGGGTGCCGCCCGGCGAGAACAAACTGGCGACGGCTCGTTCCTGGCTTTTGCCAACGATGGAAGCGACGGCGCGGGCAAGGAGTTTCTGGTAAGGTTCCATGTCGCGACCCATTCGCGTGGTCTTGTCAAAGCGCTGGCACGCCTCTGCATCCGGCAGGTCGCGCCCGATGCAGAGCTTCTTCAGCCGGTCCAGCACCTGCTTTGCCTGCGTGTAGGGCAGCAGCACCTCTTCGTCGTCGCTGACATGAACGACGAAATGCGGGCTGAGCGGATAGCCCGCTTCCGCCGCTTTATCGGCGCCTTCACCGACAGCCCGCAGACAGAAAATCGCGCCGGGCCGGATGGAGGCGTCAGGCCCCGCACCGGTATCTGGCGCGGTCGAGGTGACGGCATAGGTGCCGAATGGCAGAGCATCGAGCCGATCCTTGTTGTCGCGCAGGTATCCCGACAGATCGATGCGGAAGTCGTTCAACGTCAAATCAGCGATGGAAACCCCACTGGATAGGTCTTCCAGGTCAATCACCGTGTCCTGCAGCTGCTGCAGCTGCGCACGGCGATATTCGAGATCGTTCATCTGGTTGCCAGCCTGGAACTCGATCACGTTTTCCTCGCCGGTGGCCGAAACGTCGAGCAGGACCATGCGACCGCTGACACGGGACTCAAGATCAAGGTATTCATCCAGCTCCATATTGGGCCAGAAGTTGACCAGCTGGATTCGGGTGTTGGTCGATCCAATCCGGTCGATCCGGCCGAACCTCTGGATGATGCGCACCGGATTCCAGTGGATGTCGTAGTTGATCAGAAAGTCGCAGTCCTGCAGGTTCTGGCCTTCGGAAATGCAGTCGGTCGCGATCAGGAAGTCGATCTCCCCCTCTTCCGAAAGCTCGACGGGGCGCTCCTTCGACCGGGGCGAAAACGCGCTGAGGATAGTGCCCATATCTGACCGCAGGTTGCGCACCGTGGTCTTGTTCGCCCCAGTTCCGCTGACGACAGCGGTGTTGATGCCCAGCGCGGTCTTAGCCCAAGGCGCAAGCTCGCGGTAAAGATACTCTGCGGTATCGGCAAAGGCGGTGAACAGAAGCACCTTTCTGTTGTCCGCGTTGATCGGCGTTTCAATCTTGCGCGCAATGACCTGCTTCAATGCCTCCAGCTTGGCATCGCGGTCGGCCGTGACGGCCCGCGCCGCAGACAGCAGCGTGGCCAGCCGATTGCGATCTTCGACGAGGTCTTGCCGCCAGCGAACACGATCAACGTCTTGCAGCAGGACTTTGACCTTTCTGCCCACAAGAAGAGACTCAAACGCGGGATCATCCACATCGAGGTCATCGATACTGATCTCGCTGACACTTTCGTCGTGGGCATCAATGTTGGCCAGCAGCGCCTCGACATCGGTCAGTTGGCGTTTGATGGTCAGTGCGAACGACGCCACCGAACTTTCCATGCGCTTCAGGATGTTCACGCGGAGAAGGTGAATGAGGCTTTCTTCCCGGTCGACCTGGCGGAAGAAGCTCTCTCCGCCCCTGATCTTGGTGCTGTACTTTTCATCATAGGCCGCCTGCTTGTTCGGCAGGACATAACGGAGCGGCGTGTATGACCCAAGGTTCAGCCGCCTGATCTCGTTGTTGATCTCCCGGATCGGGCGGAACTCACCCAACAGATCTACATCGGCCTTGATGTTCGATGGCCGAAGACGCTCTGGAAATTGCCCCGTTTCGGCCGTCCCATAGTAGCGCTGAACATGCTTGCGCGACCGGGCAATGGTCAGCAGGTCGAGGAGCTTGAAATAGTCGAAGCCCAGCATGTCCATCAGACGTGACGGACGACGGTCAGCATCTGCAAGGTCCAGCCACTTGTTGAACTGCGCCTGCGCCTTCCGGATGGTGGCCTCGATGCTGGCAATACCGTGCTTGCTCAAAGCAAGATCATCGCCCTCGGTCATGAAGGCGATCTGGTTTTTCAGATCTGCGAGGCGGTTGTTCACCGGGGTGGCAGACAGCATCAGCACTTTGGTTTTTACGCCTGACTTGATCACCCGCTTCATCAGGTGGTCGTAGCGGGTGTCACGGTCCTTGTGCGTCGCCTTGTTGCGGAAGTTGTGTGACTCGTCGATGACGACCAGGTCATAGTTGCCCCAGTTCACATGCGACAGATCGATATCGCCCGAGGATCCACCATCGCGCGACAAGTCGGTGTGATTCAGCACATCGTAGTTGAACCTGTCAGCGGCAAGGATGTTGCGTCGGTCGTTGGCCTTGTAGAGAGTCCAGTTGTCCCGCAGCCGCTTGGGGCAGAGCACAAGCACGCGATCATTCCGCAACTCGTAATATTTGATGACAGCAAGTGCTTCGAAGGTTTTGCCAAGGCCGACACTATCGGCAATGATGCACCCACCGATCCGCTCTAGCTTGTCGATTGCACCGACGACGCCGTCGCGCTGGAAACGGAAAAGCTTGTTCCAGACAACAGCATTTCGGATGCCAGTGGCAGATTTGATAATCCGCTCCTCATCCAGTTCGTCGCCAAGGTCTTTGAAGAGCTGATAG
>CALAHL010000650.1 GCA_937891725.1 uncultured Rhodospirillaceae bacterium
TATCCGATCATGAGGGCGAACATGCCGACCGCCCACAGGCTCAGGTAGCGCCGTAGCGACCCGCGGGCGAGTCGGACGAACAGCGTCACCCGGATATGCGCGCTTTCGCGGTAGGTGTAGGCGATGCCGAAGAAGGTCGAAGCGGCGAGGCAGAATCCGGCGGTTTCCGTCGAATCGATCGCTACGCTGAAGAAGCGCCCGACGATCTGCCCAATGATCGTGACCGCGATGGCGGCCAGAAACGCCGCCGCGAGATATCCGCTCCAGAGATAAAGGCGATCGAGCGCGCGACGCATGGCGATGGACTTTCCGGTGACGATAGAAGACAGATGGCGCGGCGACGGACGGCAGTTTCCATTCGTCGCCGCGCCGATAGGATCAGCGGACCGCCAGATAGCGATCGAGCACGGCGATTGCTTCCGGGCTCGCGTCTTTCCGCCAGGTCTTTATCATCTCAAGCCCGATTTCCTGCATGCGCTCAGTCACCTCGGGCGGGGCCTTGGTGGCGGTCATGCCGTTCGTCGTCAGGGTCTTGATCTGCTCGGCCGTGGTTTCGGCGCTCATTTCCCAACCGCGCAGTTCGGCTTTTTTGGCGGCTTCGAGAACCGCCGCTTGATCGGCGGCCGAGAGGCTGGCGAAGGCCTTTTCGCTGACCACGACGGCGTTCTTGGAGAAGATCGCGCCAGCATAGGTGAAGTACTTCGTATTATCCCACGCCTGGATGTCGATGCCGGTCTGCGGGCTGGTGAACAGCGCCTCGATCAGGCCGGTCGAGAAGGCCTGCGGCACTTCGGCGAACGGCAGGATGGTGGCGTTGAAGCCGAGCATCTCGCCCATCTGCTGGGTCGCGGTGGAATAGATCCGGAGCTTCTTACCCTCAAAATCCTCGACCTTCGTGACCGGGAACTTGGTGTAGAAACCCTGGCCGGGCCACGGGGTGTAGTAGAGGATCTTCAGGCCCTGATCTGCGAAGATCTTGTCGAAATACGGCTTCTGGGCATCCTTGAGATCCCAGGCCTCCTCGTAGGTGGCCGCGATGAAGGGCAGACCCGCCAGAATGTACATCGGGTCTTCGTTGCCATAGACGCCGAGACGAATTTCGCCGAGGGGGATCTGGCCGCGCTGCAGGGCCGTCTTGATCGCGTCCAGTTTGACCAGAGTGTCATTGGGGCTGAGTTGGATGTTCACGCTCGACGTGGCCTTCACGTCTTCGATGAACTTCATGATGTTCTGGGTGTGGAAATTGCTCTCCGGATAGCCGGAGGCCATGATCCAGTCCACGGCCTGTGCCGGACCGGCCGAGGCCAGGCCAGCGGTCAGCGCCATCGCGGCGCCGGCGAAGGTCGATGCCATCGACTTTCTATTGAACCCCATCGTCTTCTCCTTTTGTCAGCCTCCGGACGCCATCTGGCGCCGCGGTGTTTTCATCTCGTCGCTCGCACATGGCGGGTCGCGGTTGGCGGCAGTGAAAGGCCGCACCCCGGACGGAGCGGGCATGACCTCTCGATTAGCAAGATCAGGACCACAGGTGAAAACGGCAGTATTCAGGCTCGAATCTCGAATCTCGCGGGCGGTTTTCCCTCCCTTGGGAGCCCATAAATTCAGCACAAGATCAGAAACCATGCAGACCGGCTTCGATGGGCTGAAATCTAGTCAGGCACTGGCTCGCCTGATCCTCAGGCAACGATTGACGTTGATCGTTCGATCGCCCCAAACGGGCCGAAGGCTGGCTTGACAGGCACACCCCGATTGATCGGATATCGAAAGTCCTGAAGGCAGTTGGCGTGGATCGGCTAGGTAGAAGTTATGGCGAAGTATGAGTCCTATGTGCTGTGCACCTCGCCGCGCAGCGGAAGCACGCTTTTGTGCAAGCTGCTGGCGGCGACCGGCGTCGCGGGGAACCCGGACTCCTACTTTCACCGGCCTGCGGTCTCCGAATGGCTCGCGGACCTCAATCTGACGCCTGAATCCGCACTGTCTGAACGGGACGTCCTATCGGCGATCTTCAAAGCGGCCATGTCGGAAGGCAGTCTTGACACCGGAATGTTCGGCTTGAGGCTGCAGCGACAC
>CALAHL010000651.1 GCA_937891725.1 uncultured Rhodospirillaceae bacterium
CTTCAGCCGTTTGCCGATATTGCCGGAATATCCGTGCTCGATCAGGAACCCGGCCTTGCGCAGCTGGTGGGCGAGGGTGAGCGCCTGTGGATCCGTCTCCGGTCCCATCGGCACCAGCGCGATCGGGCGTGGTGCCGCACCGGTGACGGTACCCAGTTCCTGGCCCAGCATCGCCAACCGCTCGATCCCGGCGGCCCAGCCGACACCGGGAATCGCTGGCCCGCCCATGGTCTCGACCAAGCCGTCATAGCGTCCGCCGCCCATGACGGTTCCCTGACTGCCCAGCAGCGTGGTCGTGAACTCGAAAGCGGTGTGGCAGTAATAGTCCAATCCGCGCACAAGATGCGGGTTCCGGGTCCACGCGATCCCCAACCCGTCCAGCCCGGCGGTGACCTTCGCGAAGAACTCCTTCGAGTAGGCGTTCAGATGATCGTCGAAGGCCGGGGCGCCCGCGACAAGTTTCCGGTCGCCTTCGTTCTTGCTGTCCAGGATGCGGAGCGGGTTGACCTCCAACCGCCGACGGCTGTCCTCGGACAAGGCATCCAGGTGATCCGAGAAATAACCGACCAGGGCGGCGCGATAGGCCTTCCGGCTGTCGATATCGCCGAGCGTGTTCAACTCCAGCGTGGTGTGTTCCAGGATCCCGATCGCGTCCAGGATGTCCGCTCCGCAGGCCAGCACCTCGACATCCGCCTGCGGTTCCGCCACGCCCAGCAGCTCGATACCGATCTGGTGGAACTGCCGCTGGCGGCCCTTCTGCGGCCGCTCGTAGCGGAACATCGGACCCTGATAGAAGAATTTCAGCGGCAGCGATTGGCTCAATCCACCCGAGATCAATGCCCGCGCCACGCTCGCCGTGCCTTCCGGGCGCAGGGTGATCTCCTCGCCGCCATTGTCGGTGAAGGTATACATCTCCTTCGAGACCACGTCGGAGCTTTCGCCGAGCGTGCGCTTGAAAACTTCGGTGAACTCGAAAATCGGGGTTTGAATTTCACCGAACCCATAGCGCTCCGACGTGCCGAGCGCGGTATCGATGATATGACGATGGCGGCGCGCGTCCTCCGGCAACAGGTCATGGGTGCCGCGAACGGGCTGAAGCTTCGCCATCTCTCAAGGGTCTCCGGTAAGTCGTCTCGGGTGCCGGGTGAGCACCGATTATCGGACGCCGATCATTCGGCTGCCTGGGTCTCGGAGGCGCGTTTCTTCTCGGCCTCCTGCTCCAGCGCGATCTCCGCCGCCTTCTTCTCGATCAACTCGACCATATGGTCAACGACATCCTTCTGCTTCAGCTTGTGATCGGGCTGACCCGCGATATAGACCATATGGGTGCCGTTGCCGCCGCCGGTGATGCCGATATCGGTTTCCCGCGCCTCGCCGGGACCGTTCACCACGCAGCCGATCACCGACACGGTCATCGGCGTGGTGATGTGGGACAGGCGCTCTTCCAGCAGGCGCACATTCTCGATCACGTCGAACTGCTGGCGCGCGCAGGACGGGCAGGAGATCACATTGACGCCGCGATGGCGCAGGTTGAGGGATTTCAGGATGTCAAAGCCGACCTTGACCTCTTCCTCCGGCTGCGCCGAGAGCGAGACCCGGATCGTGTCGCCGATCCCGGACCAAAGAAGCATCCCCATGCCGACCGAGGATTTCACCGTGCCGACCCGCGTGCCACCCGCTTCGGTGATGCCCAGATGCAGCGGGTAGTCGCAGGCGTCGGCCAGGCCCTGATAGGCGGCGACCGCCAGGAACACATCGGACGCCTTCACCGAGATCTTGAATTCGGTGAAATCGTTGTCTTCGAGAATTTTCGCGTGGTCGAGCGCGCTCTCCACCATGGCTTCGGGGCAGGGCTCTCCATACTTCTCGAGCAGGTCTTTCTCGAGGCTGCCGGCATTCACCCCGATCCGCATCGAGCAGCCGTGATCCTTGGCAGCCTGAACCACGTCCCGCACCCGCTGGGCGGAGCCGATATTGCCGGGATTGATCCGCAGGCAGGCGGCGCCGGCCTGGGCCGCCTCGATCGCGCGTTTGTAGTGGAAATGGATGTCCGCGATGATCGGCACGTTGACCGCTTGCACGATCTCCTTGAGGGCGGCGGTCGACCCTTCGTCCGGGCAGGAGACCCGCACGATATCGACGCCGGCCTCTTCCGCCCTGCGGATCTGGGCGATCGTGGCCTTGGCGTCCGTGGTCAGCGTGTTGGTCATGGTCTGCACGCTGATCGGGGCGTCGCCGCCGACCGGGACCGATCCGACATGGATCTGCCGGCTCTTGCGGCGTTGAATGTCGCGGTATGGTCTTACACTCATCTCGAGCCCTCCTGGCTCTCGTCAAACAGCTCGGCGCGTGTCAGGTACATTCGGCGCCGAGACCGGGCCCCAAATTCTTAGATCGTGCGCCGGAGATGTTATAGCCGAGGTCGCCGCCGCTCGAAAGACGGTGTGCGGAATAGCCCTTCAAAGATCGGAAGAATGATCGGTTATTGGGCCGGCTGGGGCGGTGTCGCCGGACTCAGGGTCGGTGCCGAGGTCGGGGCTTCCGTGTTTTCCGCCGCCGTCCGTCGCTTGAGAGCGGTTGGATCGAGGCTGATGTTTCGGACCACATCTCCGAAGCCGCCGAGGGCCGGGATGGCCTCGCCGTCGACCAGAATGTTCAGCGTGCCCGCGTTTCCGGTATCGAGGGTCAGGCCCCGTTGGTTCGGTACCCGGTAGATATCGCCATTGTTGAGGACGCGGGTGAAGAGGGTGTTACCGGAGGGGTCCTTGATCTGGACCCAGCTGTCGCCGTTTGCCCGCACCACCACACCGGTATCCGGCACGGCGGGCGCGGATGCGGACACGCCGGGCGCTGCAGGAATTTCGGGCGCGCTGGGCACTGCTGCTTCGGAACTGGAGACCAGGGATGGGGGTCGGGCCGCAGTCTGCTCGGACGGTGTCGCGGTTCCAACCGACGCGGGAGCGGCCGTGTCGATCGCGGAGGTCGCAACATCGGCAGAGGAGGATGTCGGAGACGTCGCCGTCGCCGGAGCTTGGGCGGCAATCCCGACCGGCGGAATCGGCGCACGGGCGACCTGCGGCATGTCCTCACGCGGTCCACCGGACCCGGTGACACGGCGGGGCTCGATCGCGGTCGGCGCCGGGGCGATGTCTTGGGTGGACGGCGGCTGCGTCAGGGCCACGACATCTGCGGCGCCATCAGCAGCCGGGGTCGGAGCCTGAACCTCCGAGGTTGCGCGGCGGTCGATTGTGCCGCTTCCGTCCGGGTTCGCCTGAGCATAGGTCGAGACCGGCGGGGTGACGGAGGTATCCGTGCTGGGTGCGGGGGTGATCTGCTGCGGGGCCAGTGCCGGATCGCTGGTGATCAGCTCCGCCAGCCGCTCCGGGACCGCCGGAACGATGTCATCCAGCGTCACGCCGCGTTCACTCAGAACATACCAGCCGGCATATGCGATCGTGGCCAGCACAGCCGCCGCGACCATCACGCCCGCGCCCGGGACCTTGCCTTCCGGCGCAGGCGAGGGGAACGACAATTGGGTCGGCGGCTGCAGCCCGGCCGCCTCCTGCTTGAAGCGCTTGACCGCATCTTCCGGGTCCAGACCCAAAAAGGCCGAATAGGTGCGCACATAGCCGATGGCATATGTCACGCCCGGCATGGCGTCCGCTCGGCCGTCTTCCAGTGCGGCGAGAAAGTTCGTCCGGATGCGCAGATGCGCCGCCACGTCGGACACCTCCATGCCGGCCGAAATGCGGGCGTTTCGCAAGGCTTGACCGATTGGTTCCGTTCTCATGGCCATACCACCTGTCGTCGCGGGGGCGGCGCGATCCGTTGCTGGAGACGCATCGACCGACGTTTGGGTCCGTCCGGCATCTTCGTTCGCGGCGGGAGACGACTGCGTCGTTCCGTTCCGCGCGGTGAAGTTTCGCATGCCCGGACGGTCGCCAAGCGAAACCGTCTCGATATCCTCAATGCTTATGCGTGAACCGGCAGATTTGAGTCCCATGATGCCCCGTCCATGATCCTTCGCAATGGCGATCGCCGACTTTCGGACCCCACAAAAGGGAATAGTTTATCGACGATGCCATTTCTCACACTTCATTAGAGTACCTGGAAACATAAGGGAATTCAAACGTCTATTCGTGAAACTGTTCGATTTGGGTTAATACTGTTTCGCCCGCGGTCGGATCGGTCGCGACAGAGTTCAGGGGTGATCCCGCAGGAAAGTTGTGACGCGATTTCTGATGTC
>CALAHL010000652.1 GCA_937891725.1 uncultured Rhodospirillaceae bacterium
CATCGAGGTTCAAGGGATCGACCGAAAGTGTGGCGGACAGGTGCGGCCTCGGCTTGCCGAAGTCGAACGCCGCCGTGCCTGACATGACAAGCGGACCATAGCTGACGGAGAACTGTTTCGCTTCCAGTCGATCACCGGGACCGGCATCACCAGCCTTACCCCTTATCAGGGTCCCGTCGAGTGTCACCGGGCGATCCGCTATGTGACCTCCAAGGGTGATCGGCAGATCCGTCCCCGCCGTCATCCAGTCGACCAAGACCGGTACCCCACCGGACAACGCAACCGGGACACCGTCGAGCGTGCCGCCCAGTTCGAGATCGAAGCGGCCCGGCGACAGCGCCGCCAGGGTCAAGGATCCAAGGTTATAGGTCCGTGCGGTCGCCTCGGGCGCAGGCCGCCATGTCACATTCAACCGCTCAACCGAGAGCTCCTGAAGATGAGCCTTTGCGAAGTCCTCCCGCGCATGATCGTCCGACGCGGCGGCGGTCTCCAGGACCCCCTCCCAATTGCCGCGCCCCTCCGCGCTCCGCTCAAGCTGGATCTCAACATCCGCAAGTCGAAGGCTCTTGATGTGCAGATCGCCGGAGACCAGCGGCCAAAGCTCCACCGCAATCGACATCTCGCCGACCTGCGCGAGACTTGGCTGTTCCGACCACTCCGCGTTCGCCAATCTGACATCTGTTGCCAGAAGCCTGGGTGCCGGTGTCCAGGAAAGCTCAAGCGTGCCTGCGATCGTAAGCGCCCGCCCGGTCTGTTCCTGCGCGGCGGCCTCGATCTCGGCCCGATATCTGGAGAGGTCGAGGGTCGCAATATAGATCGCCACACCGCCGATCAGGACCAGCAGCAGACCGCCGACGCCGATAAGGATCCGTGTCCAGCGCATACCGGCTACCTCCCGGCCTGGCTGGAGACAACCCGGTCGGCGACATCCGGCAGATCGGCGAACCGCTCGATCATGGCCGTCGGCCGTTCCGCCAGCAGCACATCGCGGCTGTGGTAGCCCCACGTCACGCCAATACTCGCCACGCGAGCGGCGCGGGCCATCTGCAGGTCGAACACGGTGTCTCCGATCATCACTGTCGTTCCAGGTTCGGCCCCCGCCTCGTCGATCGCATCGAGCAGGATCGTCGGATCCGGCTTTCCGGGGCCGTCGTCCGCAGACTTGAGCACGACAAAGCGCTGGCGCAAGCCATGGCTATCCAAAACCGAGAGAAGACCCCGTCGGCCTTTGCCGGTCACAATCGCCAATTGCCATCCGGCCCGGCTCAGCCCCTCCAGCATTTCCAGCGTTCCATCGGCTAACGGCTCGATATCGCCACCGCTCTGCTTGCTGTCGAAATAGGCATCCCGATAGCGGTTGCCGACCCGCTCGATCCACAAGCCTGACACGTCGGGTGATAGGGTCTTGATCGCGTCGTCCAGAGACAGACCGATCACTTGGCGAACGGCCTCTGGTGTGGGCACCGCCAACCCCTCTTCCGCGAAAGCCTTGGTCATCGCGGCGACAATATGGAACTGACTGTCGACCAGGGTTCCGTCGAGGTCAAATGCGCAAAGTTTCAAGGACCCGGGTGCCATCGCCTCAGTCCTCGAAATCCCCGAACGGGTCTTTCCCGGACGACTCGCTGAGATCGAAGAAGCTCCAGGACCGCTTGATGTGATCGGTCAGCGGCGCGATCACCTCGATCGTCTTGCCGTTAATCCCTGGCAATCTCAGAGCACGCGCATGCAGGTGCAGCTTCCGGCTGACCCCCTCGCCATGCAGAAACGCCTCTTGGCCTCCGTACTTTCCGTCTCCCAAGATCGGGCAATCGATTTCCGACATGTGCACCCGCAGCTGATGGGTCCGTCCGGTAACCGGATACATCGCCACCCAGGTGACCTTGCCGCCCAGCCGCTCGATGATCCGATACCGGGTCACCGCCCGCTTGCCCTCGTCGTCGATTTCCATCTTCTCGCCCAAACGACCCGGACGCTTCTGAAGCGGAGCATCGATCTCGCCGGACGACATCTTCGGCTCACCGACCACAAGCGCCCAGTAGATCTTAAGCGTCGCCTTGTGGCGAAACGCCTGGGTCAGACGCCGTGCGGCCGCTTGAGAGCGGGCCAGGACCAGCGCGCCGGAGGTATCCTTATCCAACCGGTGCACCAGTCTGGGCCGGTCGATCTTGTCGAACTTCAGATGGTCGAGCGCCGCATCCACATGGACCTTGGTGCCGCTGCCCCCCTGCACGGCGAGCCCGGCGGGCTTGTTGATGACGATCATTTCATCATCCATGTGCAGGATTGACTCCAACAGCTGGCGGACGACGGGATCGTCGGCCTCCATCTGCAGGCCCGACGGTTTTGGCTTCTTTGCTTCCGGCGCGCGGACGGTTTCGGCGTCCAGCGGCGGAATCCGGATCGCCTGGCCGACCTCAAGACGCTGGCTCGCCTTCGCGCGCTTGCCGTCGACCCGGATCTGACCGGTGCGCAGCAGCTTCTCCAGCCGTCCGTGCGAGAGGCCCGGGAAGTTACGCTTGAACCACCGGTCGACCCGCTCCTCGGACTCGTCCTCAGCCACCGCACGGGTCTCGACACCGCCACTCATGAGAACACCGCCCGAACCGTCGACAGACCCGCGAACAGCGCCAGGATCGCCAGACTGCTGGAGGTGACGGCGTAGATCACCGCCGGAAGCGCCTCGCCCCGCTGCCATAGGGTCGCGAAATCGAGGGCAAAGGTCGAGAAGGTGGTGAATGCCCCCAGGGTTCCGACCGCCAGAAACCCGCGCATCTCGTTAGACATGTTGAATTTCAAAGCTCCCGCCTCAATCAAGGCGCCCATGAGGAACGAGCCGACAACGTTGACCGCCAGCGTTCCCCACGGAAAGCCGTGTCCAGCGAGGTGCCCGACCCAACCGATGACCTTATAGCGGGCCACAGCGCCAAAGGCGCCGCCCAATGCGACCGCAAGCAACATCTTCATGCTGCGGGAAGTATCCTACTCGACGCCGAATATCCAGCCTTCCAGGGCGGATTCCGGTCTGCTTTCCGGCGCACGCCAAAGCTCCGGTTTGGCGGACAACGCCCGGAGGGCCGCGGCGGACACGACCGCATCAGCCTTATCTTCGGTATCCAGGGTGGCGCCCTGGTAGCTCTCGGCACCATAGGCGGAGAGCACCGCGTCAATCGTTGACCGCTCCCGCCACCCGCGCGGGTCAAGACCGGCCCGCTTGAAATAAAGTCGCGGGAAGATCTCGCAGAGGGTCGGGCCCTCGGGGCGGGATCCGTCGAACGGCCAGACCCGGATCCGGTTCCCGAGCCGCCGTCCGAGATGGTGCAGCATCCGCATCCCGGCGAGCGAGCCGGTCCCCACATTCGCGGCCCCGATGCATTTGAAGACAGGATGCGGGCTGGTGTACTGGG
>CALAHL010000653.1 GCA_937891725.1 uncultured Rhodospirillaceae bacterium
TGCCTGATCAATCCGTTGTGTGGTCTGGTCCAGGGCCTCGATCAGCGTCTCGAGATCCTGCGCCAGCTGCTTTGCTTCTAGGGCGGGTAGAGATTTGGCACGCGTGCAGAGATCAATAATCCGCCGCTCCAGCTCCACGCGGTCCACAGGCAGACTGCCGTCGATTCCCTGAATGCCACCGAGAATCGCCCGCGCCTCTCCTTTGAGAATTTCGAGACTGCTGTCAGTCATTCCGATCCCTGTTCCCGCTCCGTGGTTGGGGTCCACCCGTCGCCCAGTCCGGAGGCTCTGGAAGCGCTCGGTCCCGGTGCCAGACTGCCGTTCAAACGATAGACGTAAGTCAGGATCTCCGCGACCGCCGCGAACGCTTCAACCGGAATTTCGCAATCGACCTCGACCACCGAGAGAATTTGCGCGAGATCCGGATCCGATCTCACCTTCACGTCATTCTCGAAGGCCAATCTGAGGATCTTCTCCGCCAACTCGCCGTATCCCTTGGCGACGACCGTCGGCGTGGCCCCAGAGGTAACCTCATGGCTGAGGGCGATCGCGATGGCCCGGTCCTTTGGAGGCTGGGGCGGGGTAACGGTCATCGAGCGACTGACTCCAGGTGTCGTTTCATCCTTGCGATGGTCACACTCAACACTAACAGGCCTTCAGGTTCAGCTGAACCGGATATTTGGCACGGCACTTGCTTTACCTTTTCTGAGCCCAGCCGACAGAGCCGGGCCAGTACGAGACGGAACGCATGATTGTCGGAGACGTTGCATGGACCTGTCGAACCTGAGCCTGTTCAAAATGGCCCGTCAGAAGATGGGATGGGCCGGTCAGCGCCAAGTTGTGCTGTCCCAGAACATCGCCAACGCGGATACCCCGAACTACAGGGCGCGCGATCTGGAGGATCTGGACTTCAACGCTCGGGTCAAGACCTCTTCTCAGGTCAATCTCACGAAGACAGCCGGCAATCATCTCCAGGGCACCAGTGTTAAGCCGACCTATCGGGTCGAAAACGAAAGCCGACGGGATCTTTACGAGATCAGCCCAGACGGCAACCAGGTGGTGCTTGAAGAGCAGATGATGAAGGTGGCGGACAATCAGGCCCAGTTCCAGCTCGCCAGCAACATCTACCGTAAGAATGTCCAGATGTTCCGCATGGCGGTCAGTGGCAACAGTCAGTAACGCGATGAGAACGGGCCGCGGCCTTGAGTTTCGAGGAGTTAGATCATGGACTTGAAAGACGCCATTTCGATTTCCGCCTCCGGCATGCGGGCGCAGGGAACGCGGCTGCGGATCATTGCGGAAAACATCGCCAACGCGGACTCGATGGGCGCGCGTCCCGGTGATGACCCCTATCGGCGCAAGACCATCACGTTCGAGAATGTGCTGGACCGTCAGATGAATGCGGATGTGGTTCGGGTTTCCGAGATCGGCCGAGACCTGTCGGATTTTTCACTGGCCTATCAGCCGACCCATCCGCTCGCGGATGAAAACGGCTACGTGAAACGGCCCAACGTCAATTCGTTGATCGAAATGACCGACATGACCGAAGCGCAACGGAGCTACGAGGCGAACATGAGTCTGATCGACTCGTCCCGCTCCATGATCCAGAAGACGATCGACCTGATCGCTCGGTGATCAGGACGTGTGGCTTCCGGTTCGCGGTGGAATTGGATAGAGTTATGACAGGCGACTTCAAAAATTCGAGGAACGCGAAATGGTGACCGGTATCGGAGGAATGGTTCCACCCACGGCGGGAGGAATCGGAGGCGTCGGTGGTGCTTCGGAAGGGGCGGCCACCGGGAAAGACTTCGCGTCCTTTATCCGCGACGCCGGAACCGATTCGGTCGAGACGATGTATCGCGGCGAGGAGATGTCGAAAGCCGGCATTGCCGGAACCGCAGATCTCAATGACGTGGTCGCCGCCGTAAACGATGCTGAACTCACCCTGCAAACCATCACCACGCTGAGAGATCGGCTTGTTCAAGCCTACCAGGAAATCATCCGCATGCCGATCTAGACCGGTCGATTTTGGTCGCAGTGGATCGGTGGCGAAGGAGATTAGGATGCTCTGCTTATTTTTGGGCAGGCGTCCTATGGATAGGTATGTTCGTCCGCCCGGCAGATTTTGCCGAGGGATAGGTTTCGCGTGAATGAAGCAGAAGCGATCGACGTCGCACGGGACGCCATCTTGACCTTGCTGCTGATGGCGGGGCCTATCATGGCGGTCGCGCTAACGATTGGCTTGATCATTGCGTTGTTTCAGGCACTGACCCAGCTGCAGGAAATGACCCTGGTGTTCGTGCCGAAGATCGTGATCGTGTTTGCATCGCTCCTCCTATTCCTGCCGTTTATGCTGGCGCAGATCAGTGCCTTCTTTGAAGGCTTGGCGGACAAGATCATTGGCCTCCCCTAATCGTCCCAGAACCGGAGGCATGAATGCCTCTTGAGGACTATCTGCCGTTTCAGATCTACAGCTTTCTGCTTGTGTTCGCGCGCGTCGGCTCGATGCTGATTCTGATGCCGGGTGTCGGTGAGGGCTTCATTCAAACCCGCATTCGGATCTATTTCGGCGTCGGCTTCGCTGTGGTGGTCACCCCGATCATTCAACCTCTGCTGCCGCCGGAACCTCAGAACGCGGTCGCCCTCTTCACCTTGCTGTTCTGGGAGGTGGTGATAGGGCTGTACTTTGGGATCATCACCCGGATCCTGCTGCTGACCATGGACACGCTCGGACGGATTGTTTCCTTTCAAACCGGTCTGGCGGCCGCGACCGCCTTCAACCCGTCGATCTCAGAGCAAGGGACATTGATCGGTCTGCTTTTCACCACGCTCGCCATTCTGATGCTGTTTATTTTCAACCTGCACCACGTTCTGCTGATGGCGATCGTCGACAGTTACAGCATGTTCCGAGCGGGAGCGGCTCCGCCCTTTGAAAGTCTCGCCGAGGCGGTGAGCAGGGTGACACAGGATAGCTTTCGGGTTGCGGTTCAGTTTTCAGCCCCTTTCATGGTCATCGGGCTGATCTTTTTCGCAAGCATGGGAATCGTCTCGCGTCTGATGCCTCAGCTTCAGATTTTCTTCATAGGTATCCCGATACAATTGATCCTGGGATTCGTGATCACATCGAGCATTCTCGGTGCGTTAATGCGGTTGTTTCTGGAGTATTATACCTCGGGGATCACCGATTTCTTGGTTCCCCAATAGCGGATCGGACTAAAGGAAGCCTGAATTCAAGGCCTTGGGATAGGCGGAGCACTAGATGTCCGAACAGGATGATGCCTCCAAAACGGAAGAGCCGACTCCTAAGAAATTGCAGGATGCCCGCAACAAAGGGCAGATCCCGCAGAGTAAGGAGATCGGAAGTTTCGGCGTGCTCGCGGCTTTTGCCGTCGCGGTCGCGGTCCTGGCGCCCTATAGCGCGTCCATGACCTTCGGCCGCCTCAAGACGTTGATGGAGCAAAGCGGAACCATTTCACTAGATGTCGGCAATGCCGGCGACGTTTTGATGTCCACGATCTTGAGCATCCTTCTCTATTTCTCGCCGATCTTCGCCACGTTCATCGTGGTCGCCTTGGTGGTTCAACTTGGCCAGGTTGGATTTCTGTTCAGCTCCGAACCGATCATACCGAAGCTCAGCAAGATCTCGCCGCTCGCAGGTGTGAAACGGCTCGTCTCCGTGAAGTCGCTCGTGGAATTTCTCAAGGGCCTCGCCAAGATGGGGGTGGTCGGCTTGGTCGCCTATATCGCGGCTGCGCCGGAATTCGATCGCCTGGAGGCGATGATCCAACTGGATGTGGTTGATATTCTTCTGGAAGTCCAAGTTCTGGTGATCCGTATCCTGATCGGTGTCTTGATCGTTTTGTTTTTGATCGCCGCGTTGGATTACGCCTATCAAAGCTACGACCACATCAAACAAAACCGCATGACACGCCAGGAAGTCCGCGACGAGCACAAGCAGGCGGAGGGTGACCCCCATGTTAAGGCGCGCCTCCGACAGATCCGTGCGGATCGGGCGCGTCAGCGGATGATGGCATCTGTTCCCAAGGCAGATGTGGTCATCACCAACCCGACCCATTTTGCGATAGCGCTGTCCTATAAAGAAGACGAGATGGTAGCGCCCGTGGTTGTCGCGAAAGGTGCGGACGACGTGGCGTTTCGAATCCGCGAGGTGGCGAACGATCACGGCGTTCCAATCGTCGAGAACAAGCCTCTCGCGCAAGCGCTGTTCGCCACCGTCGAGATCGATCAACAAATACCGCCCGAGCACTATCAGGCGGTCGCCCAAGTGATTTCTTATGTCTACAAGCTGAAAGGCAAGTTCGCTGCCACCTGAGCACCGGTGCATGCGCTCCGGGAGCACGAGTTCAATCACCGCCACCGTGGCGGCAACTAGAATGTCGGACCCAAAATGGACACCGCAGTCACAACTTTTTCTGTCGCACTCGGCGTGGCCGCGGTGCTCGGCGGTGTCCTGATGCTGCGGCGGCGCTCCATGCGGCATGCGGTAGGCGGGGGTGACGACAATCCGCTCTCTCCCGGAGCGCCTGACGCGCCGCAGTCCGGCGGGAGCGCGACTATCACTGGGGCCTCTGGCGCACCCGAGGCTTGGCCGACGATTTGGCTCACCTCTGAAGGCCAGTTTCTTGAAGCCTCAAAGGCCGCGCGTGAGCTGTTTGGAGACGAAGTCGCAGAAGGTGGCGGAACGCTGATCGGTCGGCTGCGACTGGCGGTCATTAGAGCCGGGGAGGACCTCACAGCGGGGGATATGGTCCCGGGTCCGGCCCTGCCTGCTGGGGAACACTCTTTCGGGAGTTGGATGAGACTGATGGACGATCGCGTTGCGGTCATTTTCATCCCAGCATCTGCTGTCGCGATCGCATCCTACGGTCCAGGCACCCTACCGCGAGGAGATGGCGCAGGAGCTTTGTCATCCACGTCAATTCTCCTCGAAGCGCCGTTCGGGGTCGCGCTGCTGGATAGGACGTTGCGGATACGGGATTGCACACCCTATTTTGCGAATCTGCTTCAGGAACCGGGTGAACCGGGGGCTCCGGTGAGGGTGCCAATCGGCCGCGCCTTTGTTGACTATGTCGCCGAGGCCCAGCGGGATCGCTTCACCGGGGCGTTCCACGATCCGATCAGCGCGGAGCTGGCGGTAGACGGGAATGGACTTGAGGTTGCGATCGGAGATGACGGAGAGCGTCATGTCGCGTTGCATGCTGCGCAGATCGAAGACGGGTACGCGCTCTACGCCCTTGATATCAGTCAGCGTCACATGTTGGAGAGCCGAGTTCTGCAATCGCAGAAGATGCAGGCGGTTGGGCAGCTCGCCGGTGGGGTGGCCCATGATTTCAACAATCTTCTGACGGCGATGACGGGGTTCTGCGATCTGCTGCTGCAGCGGCACCGACCGGGCGACCAATCGTTCGGCGATGTCATGCAGATCAAACAGAATGCCAACCGTGCGGCCAATCTCGTCCGCCAACTTCTGGCCTTCTCACGCCAGCAGACTCTCATCCCGAAAGTCGTCGATCTTTCAGACGCTTTGGCCGATCTCTCGCACTTGCTGCGCCGCCTGATCGGCGAGACCGTGACGCTTGAGGTGATCCATGGGCGCGACCTCAAGCCGGTGAAGGTCGATGGCGGACAGCTTGAGCAGGTTCTGATCAACTTGGTCGTCAACGCCCGCGACGCGATGCCGAACGGCGGTACGATCTCGATGCATACCGCGAATACCACGACGATCAAGCCTCTGCGTCGTGGCGAGGAGGTCATGCCGCCGGGCGATTATGTGATGATTGAGGTGATCGATACCGGTGTCGGCATTCCGCTGGAGCATCTGACCCGAATTCTCGAGCCGTTCTTCACGACCAAAGAGGTCTGGCGCGGCACCGGGCTCGGCTTGTCGACCGCCTACGGCATCATCAAACAGTTTGGCGGGTACTTGTTCATCGACAGCACACCGAATGTTGGAACCACCTTCGCAATCTATCTTCCAGCCTGGGAAGGCCCTATCAACCCGGTCGAAGAGGGCGTGGAGCTGCGGCCGAATTCCGATTTGACCGGGACTGGAACCATCCTGTTGGTGGAGGACGAGGATCCGGTCCGGCTGTTTGCGGCGCGTGCGCTGCGCAGCAAGGGCTACGAGGTCTTGGAAGCCCGGTCCGGTGAATCCGCCCTCGATATGCTGGATGATCCGGAGCTACCCGGGATTGATTTGTTGATCACCGATGTGGTGATGCCGGGGATCGATGGTCCAACCTTGGTGCGCCGTGTTCGTAGCAGCCGACCAGATCTGCCGGTGATTTGTATTTCAGGTTACTCGGAGGATGCCTTGCGCCAACGTGTGGTTGGGACTCAGGGGATATCGTTTTTACCGAAACCATTCTCCTTGAAG
>CALAHL010000654.1 GCA_937891725.1 uncultured Rhodospirillaceae bacterium
GTAAAAGATCACTGCGTCATTCGCGGCCTGGGTCTTCAATCGCTTCATGCCCTTGGTCGTCGCAAATGCTTCGACCGCTTCGATCATCGCGGTGCCGATCCCCCGCCTTTGATTCTCCGGCAAAACTGCCACCAGTCGCACAATCCCCAAAGCATTTCCGTTGTCCTGGTCAAGACGGACGGCTCCCACAGGTCGGCCGTTCCACAGGAAGAGGAGTGGAGTGTTTCGCTCCAGGTGCTCGTCGGGATGATTGTCATCATATCCGTTCCTGCCGCGCAATTCGTACAGAACGTGTCGTCTGATAGAGTGATAGGCTTGCCAGTGCGCCTCGTTCTCAACTCGTTCGAGTTTTGCGTCCATCGCCGCCACATTTATCTGTTTGAGCGCTTTAAATACTGCGGAATTTTCAACCTGTCTTCCTGGACATAACTTTGACGCAACTTCGCGTGGGGGGAAATGGACCTCTCGGCGTGCTCGCAGTCGTGATGATCATAGTGCTCATCTTCCTGTTTCATGCGCTCGCCTAGCCCCTCACTCCTCCTTCACCCGGCGCAGCAGCACCAGCCCCACCAGCAGGAATACGATGATCGTGGCCATGCCGGCGCGCTGGCTGTCGAACAGGGCGGTGGTCCAGGCGAACACCAGGGGGCCGGCGAAGTTGGTCGCCTTGCCGCTGAGGGCGTAGAGGCCGAACATCTCGGCCCGGTTCTCCGGCGGCGCGAGCCGCGCCATCAGGGTGCGGCTGGCGGCCTGGGTCGGGCCCATGAAGATCCCCAGCGCCATGCCCGCCACCCAGAACCAGAACGCGTTCGGCGCCGCCAGCGCCAGCACCCCGAACAGGATCAGTCCCACCAGCGCCCAGGTGATCGCCCGTTTCGGGCCGACCCAGTCGTCGATCCAGCCGAACCCGACCGCGCCCAGACCGGCGGTCACGTTGAGGGCGATGCCGAACAGGATGATCTCGGCGAACGGCATGCCGAAGGTGCCTGCGGCGTAGATGCCCCCGAAGGTGAACAGGGTGGTCAGCCCGTCGGCGTAGAACATGCGGGCGATCAGGAACCGCACCACCGGCGATTTCAGGTCGAGCCCGCGCAGCGTGTGCCACAATTCCGCCAGGCCGCCCCGCACGATGGCGGCGGTCGAGGCCTTCGGCCCCGCACGCTGCGGGCGGACGCGCTCCGGCACCATCAGGAAGATCGGCAGGCTGAACACCGCGAACCAGGCCGCCACCAGCAGCACGGTCGCCCGCACCGGCTCCTGGGTCTCGGCGTCGAGGCCGAAGGGCGGCGGGTCGGCCTGCACCAGCACGAACAGCGAGACCGCGAGACAGACCACCCCGCCGGCGTAGCCCAGACCCCAGCCGATCCCGGAGATCCGACCCATCGCCTTTGGCGGGGCGATCTCCGGCAGCATGGCGTTGTAGAACACCGAGGCGAATTCGAAGGCGACGGTGGCGATCACCACCAGCACCAGGGCGCGGGTGATGAAGGCGTCGTCCGGCAGCACCCCCCACAGGCCCAGGGTGGCCAGAATGGTGATCGCGGTCAGGGCGGCCAGCCAGGGCTTCCGCCGCCCGCTCTGGTCGGCGATGGCGCCCAGCGGCGCGCTCAGCAGCGCCACCAGCAGGGCCGAGATCGCGGTGGCGTTGCCCCAGAGCAGGGTGCCGGTGGTCTCGTCCGGGGCCACGCCCCGGGTGAAATAGGCCGCGAAAACGAAGGTGGAGATCACCGTCGGAAAGGCCGAATTCGCCCAGTCGTACAGGCACCAGCCGATGACCGGCCGGGTCAGCAGGGGGCCGTCATCGGAGGTCGTCGGTCGGTCGCTCAGCGGAGGCTCTCCCTGTGATCGGGCCGGTTGGTTTGCCGGTTAGCGGGCCAGCAGGGCACGCAACTGGCCGTTGGCGACCGCCAGCATGGCCAGATCGATCGGCTCGCTTGACCGGATATCGGTGAGCAGCCGGTCGGTCCGGCTGACCGCGTCGGGACGGGTGGCGGTCCAGGCGGCAATGGTCTCGCCGGAACTGGATACCGCCGCGGCCTTGGCCTTGCTCTTCGGTTTGGCGTTCGGTTTGGCAGATCCGTTCATCGACAGCACGTCCTGGGCCAGGGTGCTCTGGTGGTTGAAGAAATCGTCCACCAGGGCGCCGATCGCCAGTTTCTGCCAGTAGGTGTCGGCGGTCTGACTCATCGCCTTCTCGCGCAGCCAGTCCAGGGCGAACCGGTCGCCGACCCCGAAATAGACCCGGGCCACCGCCTCGATCTCGCCGCCTGACAGCCCGGCCAGCCGGACCACGTCGCAGGCCGCGACCAGCTGGTCGAAGCTGGCGACCTGACGGGCCAGATCCTTCGGCACGCCGGTATCGATGAAGACCTTGGCGCGGGCTTCGAGCTGCTTGCGGTCGTTCTCGCTCAGCACCTCGACCAGACAGCCGCGCAGCTTGGCGACGCCGGGCTGGAATTCCGAGACGCTGGCGCGGATGTCGAGCGGCTGCCTGCCGTTGCGCAGGAACCAGACGGTCTCGCGGGTGACCAGATTCTGCATTTCGATCAGCATCTTGGTCTGCACCTCGGCGGGGACCTTGTTGTCCAGCGCCTCGACCGCCTCCCACAGATCCGGCAGCCCGAAGGTGTCGCGCACGATGGTATAGGCGCGGGCCACGTCCGGGGCGGTGGCGCCGGTCTGCTCCCGGATCGTGTTGACGAAGGTCGCCCCCACCCGGTTGATCATCGAGTTGGTGACGGTGGTGGTGATGATCTCGCGCCGCAGCCGGTGCTCGGAGATCGGCTGGGCATAGGTCTCGCGCAGCCGGGGCGGGAAGTATTTCGCCAGATCGCCGCCGAAATAGCTGTCATCCGGCAGCTCGCTGCCCAGCAGCGAATCGTACAGCTCCATCTTGGCATAGGCCAGCAGCACCGCCAGCTCCGGCCGGGTCAGCCCGGATCCGGCCGCCGCCCGCTCGGCGATCGCCTCGTCGTTCGGCAGGAACTCGATCTCCCGGTTCAGCTTCAGGTGGCCGCGCTCCAGATCGCGCATCAGCCGCATCTGCTGATCCAGCAGTTTGGCGCCCTGGCTGCGGGCCAGGGTGAGGGCGAGGGTCTGGTCGTAATTGTCCGCCAGCACCAGCTCCGCCACCGCGTCGGTCATGGCCTCCAGCAGCTTGTCCCGCTGCTTCAGGGTCATGTCGCCGTCCTGGACCACCGCCCCCAGCAGGATCTTGATGTTGACCTCGTGGTCCGAGCAGTCGACGCCGGCGGAATTGTCGATGGCGTCGGTGTTGATCCGCCCGCCGCGCAGCGCGAACTCGATCCGGGCCCGTTGCGTCACGCCCAGATTGGCACCTTCGCCCAGCACCTCGGCGTTCAGCTCGGTGGCGTTGATCCGCAGCGCGTCGTTCGCCCGGTCCCCGACCTCGGCATTGTTCTCCTTGGAGGATTTCACATAGGTGCCGATGCCGCCGAACCACAGCAGGTCGACCTTGGCGACCAGCATGGCGCGGATCAGCCCGTTCGGGGTGATCGTGTCGGTCTCGATCCCGAAGGCTTTCTGGATCTGCGGGGTCAGCTTCAGCGATTTGGCCGACCGTTCGAAGATGGCGCCGCCCTTGGAGATCTTGCTCAGGTCGTAATCCGACCAGCTGGAGCGCGGCAGCGCGAACATCCGCGCCCGCTCGGCGAAGCTGGCTTTGGAGTCCGGCTCCGGGTCCACGAAGATGTGCATGTGGTTGAACGCGCCCAGCAGCCTGATGTGCTCGCTCAGCAGCATGCCGTTGCCGAACACGTCGCCCGACATGTCGCCGCAGCCGACCACGGTGAACGGCTTGGACTGGATGTCGTGATGGATCTCGCGGAAATGGCGCTTGACCGATTCCCACGCGCCGCGCGCGGTGATCCCCATCTTCTTGTGGTCGTAGCCGGCCGAGCCGCCCGAGGCGAAGGCGTCGTCCAGCCAGAACCCGTAGTCCTGGCTGACCCCGTTCGCGATATCGGAGAAGGTCGCGGTGCCCTTGTCGGCCGCCACCACCAGATAGGGGTCGTCCGGATCATAGCGCAGCACATCGGCGGGTGGGATGATGTCCGGGCCCTTGATGTTGTCGGTGATGTCGAGCATCCCGCGCATCAGGGTCTTGTAGCATTCGATCCCTTCGGCCTGGATCTCGTCGCGGGTGCCGCCGACCGGCGGACGCTTGACCACGAAGCCGCCCTTCGAGCCGACCGGCACGATCACCGCGTTCTTGACCTGCTGCGCCTTCATCAGGCCCAGGATCTCGGTCCGGAAGTCCTCCCGCCGGTCGGACCAGCGGATGCCGCCGCGCGCGACCTTGCCGCCGCGCAGATGCACCGCCTCGACCCGGGGGGAGTAGACCCAGATCTCCAGCAGGGGGCGCGGCAGGGGCAGATCCTCGACCATGCGGCTGTCCAGCTTGAACGAGCTGTAGGACTTGATGCTGCCATCGGCCGCCGGCTGGAAATGGTTGGTCCGCAGGGTCGACTGGATCAGATTCAGGAACCGCCGGATGATCCGGTCCTGGTCCAGATTGGCGACCGTCTCCAAACCGTGCTCGATATCCGCCGTGATCTTGGTGCAGAGCGCGTCCCGGCTGCTGTCGTGGGCGAAGGTCAGCCCGATATCGAACCGGGCGTCGAACAGGGCGACCAGCCGCTCCGACAGACCGGCATTGGCCAGCAGGGTCTCCTCCATGTAGTCCTGGGAGAAGGTGAACCCGGCCTGGCGCAGATATTTCGCGTAGGCCCGCAGCACGGTGACCTGTCGCCAGGTCAGCCCGGCGCCCAGCACCAGCCCGTTGAAGCCGTCATCCTCCATCCGGCCGTCCCAGACCGCCGCGAAGGCCTCCTGGAACGGGGCCTTGATCTGGGACAGCTCGCAGTCGCTCTCATCCTTCAGCCGCATCTCGAAATCGTGCATCCAGATCGGCTTGGTCAGCTCCTTGCCGGAGATCTCGAACGGCACCTCGGCCAGCACCTTCACGCCCATGTTCTCCAGCATCGGCATCACATCCGACAGCGGCACCGGCCGGCCGCGGATGAAGATCTTCAGGTGCAGCACGTCCTCTTCCGCCCCGATCGGCCGGTAGAGGTTCATCGCCAGCTCCTGGGCCTCCTCCAGATCCTCCATCCGCTCGATATCGAAGACGGCGGCATGGGCGTGATAGGCCTCGCGATAGCTGGTCGGGAAGGCCTGCCCATAGTGGCGGAACAGCTTGTTGCCGACCCCTTCGCCCTTGGTCTCGATCAGCTCCTCGTGCAGCTTGTCGGTCCAGCTCCGGCCGGCTTCGACCAGACGGCCTTCCAATTCATGAATGTCGACATCCGGCACTTCGCCGCGGGTGGTCGCGATGATCACGTGCAGGCGGGCCAGCACCGAATCCGACATCTGGGTGAAATACGCCGTCACCTTGCCGTTGAAGGCCTGTTCCAGGATCGACTGAAAGGCCTGGCGGAGCTGGGTGTTGTAATGGTCGCGCGGCACGAAGATCAGGGCGGAGACGAAGCGCTCGAACGCGTCCCGCCGGACGAACAAAGCGGTCTTCTGCCGCTCCTGCAGATGCAGGATGCCGATCGCGATCTCGAACAGCTCGTCCTCGCCGGCCTGGAACAGCTCGTCGCGGGGATAGGTCTCGAGAATATTGACCAGCGCCTTGCCGTCATGGCTGGCGGGGCGGAAACCGGCACGCTCGACGATCCGGGCCACCCGCCGGCGCAGCAGCGGAATTTCTTTCGGGCTCTGGTTGTAGGCGACCGAGGTGAACAGGCCGAGGAACCGGTGCTCACCGACCACCCGACCCTTGGCATCGAAGCGCTTGATGCTGATCGCGTCCAGCGGGACCGGACGGTGCACGGTGGCGATTTTGGTCGCCTTCATGATGTTCAGCAGGCTGGGAGCCAGCAGGAATTCGCGGACGTCCTTGGGCAGCTGACCCAGTTCCCGCAGGCCGCCGAACACACTGACCTCGGGGTCGCGCAGAATGCCGAGCCCGGAGGAGGCGACCACCTGCATTTCCTGTTTCGCACCCGAACCGACATAGTCGTAGACCCGGTATCCGAGGAACGTGAAGTGGTTGTCCTCGATCCACCGCAGGAAGGCCAGCACCTCGTCCACGTCGCCATTGGCGGCTGCGGGCGGGGCCTTCTCGATGCCCGCGATCACATCGACCATGGCCTTGCGCATGGTGCGCCAGTCCTCGACCGAATAGCGCACATCGCGCAGAACCCCGGCGATGATCTCCTCGATATCGGCCAGGACCTTGGGATCCTTTTGCTCTGAGATCTTCAGATGCATGAAGGATTCCGAGAGCGTGCCGTCGCCGCCGTCCGCATCGCTGTCCAGCAGATCCTTGACGGTTCCCTTCGGCGTCCGGGTGACCCGCATGATCGGGTGG
>CALAHL010000655.1 GCA_937891725.1 uncultured Rhodospirillaceae bacterium
TCACGCCCTTCACGAAGGCCGGCGAGAACACCCGGATGCAGCCGTAATCCAGCAGGTTGATCGAGCCGTCGTCGCGCACCGTGTAGTTGCCGAGATGCGGGTCGCCATGGATCACGCCGTAGTAATAGAACGGCACGTACCAGGCCCGGAACATGTTCATCGCGACCCGGTTGCGATCCTCCTGGCCGGGGTGGGTCTCGATGAACTTCATCATCGGCGTGCCCTGCAGCCAGGTCATGGTGATCAGCCGCTTTGTCGAGAGCGGCTCGATCACGTCGGGCACGTGTACCTGCGTCTCCTCGGCCAGCATGTGCCGATAAAGCGCCATGTTGGTGGCCTCACGCGCGTAGTCGAGTTCCTCCTTCAGGCGGGCCGACAGCTCCTTGTGGATCAGGCTGGTGTCGATCGCGTGGTCGTAGCGTTTGTAGATCGAGAAGATCCAGTCGAGCTGTTTCAGATCGGCCTCGACTGCCGAGGACATGTCGGGATATTGCAGCTTCACCGCCACATCGATGTCGTCCAGCGTGGTGGCCTTGTGGACCTGACCGAGCGACGCAGCCGAGCTCGCTTCCCGATCAAATGTCGAGAACTTCTTCCGCCAGTCGGCACCGAGTTCGCTGATCATCCGGCGCTTCACGAAGGGCCAGCCCATCGGCGGCGCATCCGCTTGAAGATGGCTGAGTTCGTTCACGTATTCCTTCGGCAGGGCGTCGGGAACGGTCGAGATGATCTGCGCCACCTTCATCAGCGGGCCTTTCAGCCCGCCGAGCGCCTGGCGCAGTTCCGACGCGTGCTCGCCCTTGTTCAGGTTCCAGCCCAGATAGCGTTCGCCCGCCACCCGTGCGGCCAGACCACCGACGGCCGTGCCCACGCGCGCATAGCGCCGCACGCGACCGCCCAAGGAATTTCGTTCTGTGTCCGTATTGCTCATGTGCTCTTAAGTGGTGCGCGGCAGCCCGAAGGACAGCCCTGGTTTCGGAATGCCGGACGCGTCATTCGGACGCTGGCGGAACTGTCACGGCTATCCGCCCGATGTGACCTTCAGGTGGAACAGCGCCCAGGTCAGTCCGGAATCGTCCTCGGCTGCGCCACCCTTGGCATCGGATGGATAGACCAGCCAGACCGGGCCGCGCCCGCCGACCGACAAGGGGGTGCCGTCCGCCTCCAGGGCCAGCACCACCGCGGCGTCGTCCAACTCGGAGAGTTTGAGGGACGGAGAATAGCCGTCGACCGCCTGCGCCAGCACGGTATCGCCGGTCGCTCCGGCCTTGGTCAGCACGTCCTTCAGCAGCGGTCCCCGGACGGCGACCGGGGCCGGCCAGTTCGGATAGGACACGGTGATCTCGACCTGTGGCAGCGCGAGCAGATCCGCGCGGCTGAACGCATAAGCTTTCTCGAACGGCTCGTCCAAAGCCCCGAACAGGGAGTCCCGGAAGGCGTCGAACGGCGGCCGGTTGGTGCTCTCGATGGCGCCGGTCACGGTCAGGATCGCCGGGTCCTGGGCATGGGCGGAAGAGGTCGCGGCCGGTGCAGCAAGGAGGACCAGCAGGGCGAAGAGTGTTCTGCGGAGTTGTGCGCGTATCATGACGAGCTCCTTCTCTGGCTCTGGATTGCGAGAGATACATTAAAGGGTGGTCGCCGCAACGCGAAGTGATAGAGAATTTCCAGTCGCTTCACGGGCAGCAACCGAGACCGCAGAGCCATGACGGAGTCTGAACACCAGATCGAGCGTCGGCTCAAAGCGTTTGACACCCATTGGCGGGAGATCGAGCCGGAGCTCAAACGGATCGAGGCTGGCCGGTTGGGTAAAGTCCTCGGCGGCGGCGCGCTGTTCGCCGTCGGGATTGTCTGCTTTTTCGTCGGAGAGCCGATCCTCAACGGAGCCTTCGCGCTGGGATGGAGTTCTGACGCAGCCGAATTTGCCGGTGCCGCGGTGGGCGTAGGGCTCACCGGCTATGGGGCAGTTCTGGCCAACGGGCCGTCTCGGACGGCGGGACGGATGATCAAAGATAAGGTCATCGGTTTTCTGGGCTTTCAGTACGACAGCGACGCCGACACCTTCCCGCTCACCATCTTCAAAGATGCGGACATGCTGCCCTATCACACCAAGAGCCGTCTTGAGGACCGGATCGAAGGCGAGATCGGCGGCCTTCCCGTCCACTTCTGCGACGCCAAGCTGACCAAGACCACCGGGTCCGGAAAAAGCCGGCGGACGGTGACCGTGTTCCGGGGCCCGCTGGTGATCTCCCGGTTCCCGAAACGGTTCTCCGGCCGCACCTTGGTGGTTCCAGACGCAGGCAG
>CALAHL010000656.1 GCA_937891725.1 uncultured Rhodospirillaceae bacterium
CCGTCGGTGCCGCAGGGCATCAACCCGATTTCGGACTTCATCCCGGTCGCCCGCATCTCCGACATGCTGTTGAACCCGGGCGACAGCTACCAGTTCAATGGCGAGAGCCGGACCTATCCCGACATCAAGCTGGTCTATTGGGCCGGCGGCAACCCGTTCCACCACCACCAGGACATCAACAAGCTGGTCCAGGCGTTTCGGCGGCCGGACACGGTGATGGTGAACGAGATCTTCTGGACCGGCACCGCACGCCATGCCGACATCGTCTTCCCGTCCACGACGGCGCTTGAGCGGAACGACATCGCGATCACCCATTGGGAGCCGCTGAGCGTCGCCATGCCGAAGGCCATCGAGCCGGTGGGCGACAGCCGCCCCGACTACGATATTTTCACCGGCCTCGCCGATCGCCTGGGTTTCAAAGACAGCTACACCGAGGGCCGGGACGAAATGGACTGGATCCGGCATCTCTGGGACCAGTCGCGTCAGCGTGCCGGCAAGGACGGCTTCGAGCTTCCGGACTTCGAGACGTTCTGGGAACAGGGCACCTGGTCCCTGCCGGACCCGGACCGGCCGACGGTCTTGCTGGAGGGCTTCCGCGCCGACCCGAAGGCCAATCCACTGTCCACGCCGTCTGGTAAAATCGAGATCTTCTCCGAGACGATCCACGGGTTCGGCTACGACGACTGCCCGGGCCACGCGGTCTGGCGGGAGCCGGACGAGTGGTTGGGTGCGCCCATGGCGGAGCAGTTCCCCCTGCACCTGATCTCCAATCAGCCGCGCACGCGCCTGCACAGCCAACTCGACTCCGGTGGGGTGTCGCGTGGCTCGAAAATCGCCGATCGCGAGCCCTTGACCATGCATCCGGACGACGCCGCCAAACGGGGGATCAAATCCGGTGACGTGGTGCGGATCTGGAACGACCGGGGCGCCTGCCTCGCCGGTGTCCAAGTCATGGACACCCTGATGCCCGGCGTGGTGCAGTTGTCGACCGGCGCCTGGTACGACCCGGAAGACCCGAAGAATCCCAACAGCCTTGAGAAGCACGGCAACCCGAACGTTCTGACCCGCGACCGGGGCACCTCCCGCTTGGGTCAGGGCCCGACCGCGCATTCCACGCTGGTCGAGATCGAGAAGGTCGAGGGCATCGCACCTTCGGTGACCGCGTTCGAACCTCCAAAAATGACGGTGCGCTGATGACCTCCGATACCGACTTCACCGGACAGGTGGTTCTGATCACCGGCGGAGCCTCCGGCATCGGCTGGGCCGGGGCGCAAGCCTTCGCGGAACGCGGAGCCAAAATCGCAATCGCGGACCTCAACGCCGAATTCGCCCAGGAGCGCGCCGTCGAACTGGGGGCCGGTCATATCGGCATCGGCTGCGACGTCGCCGACGAGGTCGCAGTGGATCGGCTCGTGACGGAGGTCGTCGAAAAGCTCGGACGCCTCGACGTCGCGGTGAACTGCGCGGGCATCCGGGATCAGTTCGTCCCGACGGTGGAGCAAAGCGGCAAGGACTTCGCGCGGCTGATGGACATCCATGTCACCGGCAGCTTCCAGATCGCAAAGCGGGCGGCCGTGGAAATGATCAAGAACGGCCACGGTGTGGTCATCAACATCTCCTCGATCGCCGGCTTCGGAGCCCTGCCTCGACGGAACGCCTATACCGCCGCCAAGCATGGGGTGATCGGCCTGACAAAGGCGCTGGCCTGCGATTGGGCTCAGGACGGTATTCGCGTGAATGCGATCGCCCCCGGCTATGTCGACACACCGTTCATCCAACCGTCGATCCAGGAGGGTAATCTCGATCCGAACGCCCTGCGCCGCCGGACCCCGATGGGTGCGTTGCTCCAGCCGGTCGAGATCGCCAATGCGATGATTTTTCTGGCTTCCCCTCTCGCGCGGATGGTCACGGGCACGGTTCTGCCGGTCGACGGCGGTTATACGGCCTATGCCGGTGCCAGCGACGCCGCCAGGTTGTGATGCGTCCGCCGACACTCGGCGAGCGCGCGCTCCGTTTGGTGTTCGGGATCTCGCTGGGAGATTATCGCTGGGGGCTGGCGCATTTCATTGCCGTCGCCTTAGGTGGAGTACTCTGGGCGACCGTCGGCGGCTACGCAGCTCTTTTGTTGGTCGCACACCTGCCGCAACTGGGCGGGCTGCCGTCCGGGTTTCTGACCACCACGATCTATATCCGGAATATCGAGGCGACCGCCCTGTTTGTCGTGGTGTTCTGGGGGCCGCTCGCCCTCGCGCTGAACGCCCGGCGGGACGCGGATACGGCCTTCTCGCCAACCGTCATGGGTCTTATCGCGGGCGGAGCAGCGGTGATTTTCCGCCTCGCCTTTCTCAGCCATGACAACCCGATGGCGGACTCCGACCCGGTATCCTGGACCCTGCCGTTTCTCCTGGCGCTGTTCAGCGTGATCCCGACTGCGACCGTGGCGCAGCGGACCTACGTCCGACGCCGCCGTGCCTGGGAGGTGCTGGCTGCCACGGGGGCTCGACTACACGAGAATACGCAGATTGAAGACAGCTGATCGTTTGTTTTCTTGGATCTATCTTCAGAGCGTCTTGCGAAAGAACACACGCTCGAACCCGTCCTCCGACCGGCGCTCGATCTCGGTATATCCGAGCGCCGGATAGAGGCTAAGATTTTCCGTCATCTTCAGGTTCGTGTAGAGTTCCACCGCGTCCAGCCCCATCGCCCGCGCCGTGTCTTCGCAGAACGTGATCAAACGCTTCCCGACGCCGTTACCCTGATGCTCCGGTGCGACCGCAAGGTTTCTCAGATGGACGTGATTGTCTCGCGGGTAGAACACCGCGAAGCCTTGCACCGTTCCGTCCCGGGCCTCTGAAACCCAGACAAGCCCATCCCGAATCTGGGTCTCATAATCGGCGACCATCGGCGCCGGTTCGCGGCCGATCCGAGCCACGTATTTCTCATAGGCCCGGCGCGCGCAGATCCGCACCTGCTCGACATCGGATGACAGGGCCTTGCGGATCATACGCGGCAGACCTTTCGTCATGGCGGCCCAACGTCAACCAGACGCCGGGCCGCTTGGCGAGACTGTTTAGCCGTCGCTCTCGTTGGTCAGGACCACGCGGCCGACGATCTTCCCGTTCTTCAGATCCTGGATGGTGTCGTAAGCCTGATCCAACTCCCGGGTGGCGACCGGGATCGGCTTGACCTTCCCGTCACGCACCAGCGCCATCAGCTCCTTCAGATCACCAAGCGAGCCGACATAGGAGCCGATGACCGAGAGCGCCCGCATCGGAATCGTCGGCAGCGGCAAGGTCAACTCGCCGCCATAAAGGCCGACGATCACATAGCGACCGCCTTTACGGACCGACGCGATGCCGAGACCCGAGGTCGCCTCGCCACCGACCGTGTCCAGCACCGCCTTCAGTTCGCCGCCGGCAATCTTCTGAAGCTCCGCGACCGCGTTGTCCGTCTTGGAATTGAACACCGCGTCGGCACCGATCTCCGTCGCCGCCGTCAGCTTTGCCTCGTCGATATCGACCGCAACCACATTCTTCACGCCCATCGCCTTGGCGATCGCGACAGCTGACAGGCCCAACCCGCCGCAGCCCATGACCGCAAGCCACTCGCTGTCCAGGATCGGCAGCGCCTTCTTGAGGGCCGAATAGACCGTCACGCCGGAGCAGGCATAGGGCGTGGCCACCGCCGGATCGACGTTCCCGATATCGACCAGATATTTCGGATGCCGTACCATCACATGGGTCGAGTAGCCGCCGTCCTGGTAGACGCCGAGCGCGCGCATGGTCGGGCAATGGTTCTCCTGTTCCGCAAGACAGGCCGAGCACTCGCCACAGCCGAGCCAGGGATGGACCAGCATGGTCTTGCCGATCGGAGCATCCTTGGCGTCCGGTCCGGCGGCCACCACCTCGCCCAGGATTTCATGACCGAGGGTCACCGGCAGCTTCTGGCCACGCTCAACGATGTCCAGCTTCTTGCCACCGCCCAGATCAAAGAATCCGTCCGAGATATGGATGTCGGAATGACAGACACCGGCATGGGTCACCTTGACCAGAACCTGGGTTCCGGTCGGCTGCGGGGTCGGCTTGTCGACCGCCTCGAATGGCTGACCCGGTTTGGTGAGCTGATAGCTACGCATGACGTTTCCTCGATTGGGTTGGTTTTCTTGAAGTCGATCTGGCCGCATTCAAGCGCAGCGAACGGGTCGGGGCAATGGGTCAAGCGCGGTGTTTTTATGCTGCGGCCCGCACCCGCTCCCGCCACCACACATAGAGGCCGGAACCCACGATGATCACCGCGCCGGCCGCCGTCCAGATATCCGGCAACTCCCCGAAGATCAGGAAGCCGACCATCGAGGCCCAAACCAGGAGCGAGTAGTTGAACGGCTGCAGCACGCTGGCCTCGGCAATCGAGAGCGCCTGGATCAGCAGCAGATGGGCAAACACACCCATCAGTCCCGCCAGGACCAACAACCCCCAGCCCATCGGGTCCGGATCAACCCAATAAACCGGCCCGAGAAAGCTGGTCAGCACCAATCCGACCCACCCGGTGTAAAGCATGATGGTATCGGTCTGCTCGACCCGACCCAGGATCTTGGTCAGAATCTGGTAGACCGCGAACAGCGCGGCTCCCGCCAAGGGCAGCAGGGCCCAGGGATCGAACACGGCGAACCCCGGCCGCAGGATCAGCAGCATCCCGACGAAGCCCGCCGCCACCGCCGCCCAGCGCCGGGGGCCCACCTTCTCGCCCAGAACCAGGGCGGACAGGGCCGTGATCATCAACGGACAGATCGCCGCGATCGCATGCACCGCCACCAGTTTCATATGGCCGAAGGCGACTACGAACAGCCCGATCTCCACCACCAGAAGGGCCGCGCGAAAGATGTTCAGCCAAGGGCGCTTGGCCATGATCGCCGCCCGGATCCCGCCCTTGCCGCGGCGGCTGCGCCAGGCCAGGGCGGCGGTGAACCCGGCGAAAAACATATATCGGACCCACAGGATCTGGGTCACGTCGTAGGTTTGGATCAGAGTCTTGGAGACCGCGTCCATGCCCGCGAGACAGAGGTTCGAGACCACCAGCAGCAGAATGCCCTTGGTCGCGATTGAAAGCGGCTGGGCGGCGGTCATGGAGCTGCCGATTCGGCTTCGGCGAGCGCCGACAGCGGCTCGGGCTTTTTCCGACGCTCCCGATACCAGACGATCAATCCGGACGAGACGATGATCGCGCCCCCGATCAGAGTGAACCGGTCGGGCACATCGCCGAACACCAGATACCCCGCGATCGCGGCCCACAGAAGCTGGGCGAAATTGAAGGGTTGCAGGACGCTGGCAGGCGCCGTTCCCAGCGCCAGGATCACCAGACTGTGTCCGGCCACGCCACCTGCGGCCACCAGCGCCAGCAAGCGCCAGCCCCGCGCATCCGGCATCTCCCAGAGCAGCAGCGCCGGAACGACCAGCACCGCCACCCCGATCAGTCCGGTGAACAGCATCAACCGTTCGGAGGACTCGGTCCGGCTCAACATCCGGGTCAGGATCAGATAGAGCGCGAAACTGGAGGCCCCCAGCAGGATGATCAGGACAGCCGGATCAAAGGCCGCGAAACCGGGCCGGACAATCACCAGGGCGCCCGCAAACCCCATCGCCACCGCCGCCCAGCGGACCGGACCGACCCGCTCACCCAGCAAGGGAGCCGAGAGGGCCGTCACCATCAGCGGAAAGGTCAGCCCCAGCGCCTGCGTCTCCGCCATCGGCAGTCGGCCCAGGGCGATGACCACGCACCCGATATTGAGCGGCAACAGCAGCGCCCGCAGCACATGCAGCGGCAGGCGCCCGGTCTTGAGCGACACGGCGATCCCCGCCCCTCTCTGCGCCCGAAACGCCGCCACCATTGCGAATCCGAGAAAGAACACGAACAGGATCTGCACCACCGGCAAATCGTGCGACAGGGCCTTCATGCCGATATCCATGCCGGTGAACGCCAGATGCGCCATCAGCAGGAAGACAATGCCCTTGGCGATGTCTGCCGGGATGCCGATCGTGATGGTGGGTGCGTTCGTAGGATCGGACATCGGGCGAGCTCCAGGACTGAGCCCGCTGCTTACCGCACCTGCGTCCTACTTGCGAGGGGTCTCATCGTCCTCGGGATCGGAGAGCATGCGGACCGCCGCACCCTCCAGATCGTCATACTGGCCGGACCGCAAGGACCAGATGCAGGCCACGAGGCCGAGCGCGCCGAGAAACAAGGCGGCGGGGATCAGAATCGTGAGCCCGGTCATCCCAATACCTCCCGTTGATGCGTAGGTCGCAGAGGAGCGCGCGCCGGCTGAACCTGCTGCGGTGTCGTGTGGCGATCCAGACGGTGCAGGCGCAGCGCATTCGCCACCACCAGGATCGACGAGCTCGACATCGCGAGTGCGGCGACCAGCGGGGTCGCGAAGCCCAACGCGGCCAGCGGAACGGCGATCAGATTGTACAACACCGCCAGACCGAAATTCTGGAAGGTCAGCGCGCGCGCGTGCTTCGCGATCCGCACCGCCTCCGGCAGCGCCTCCAGGCTCTCGCCCAAGAACACCAGCCCGGCCGCACTTCGGCTGACGTCCGCTGCGGTTCCGGGTGCCATCGAGACATCGGCTGCCGCCAGCGCCGGGGCGTCGTTGATCCCGTCGCCGACCACCAGCACCCGTCGGCCCTGATCCTGGAGGGCGCGGACCACGACGACCTTGTCCACCGGTGTCAGACGCGCCCGCCACTCGTCGATGCCGAGTTTGGCGGCAAGATCCCCGACCGCATCCGCATGGTCGCCCGACAGGATCGATATCCCGACACCGGCGCGCCTGAGAGCCGCAACGGCCTCCCGAGCTCCCTGCCGCATTTCGCCCGCGCTTTCGAACACCTCAACCAGATGCCCGTCCCGCGTGAAGACGGTTCCCGTTTGCGCGTCATCCCCAGAGGCAAGCGCCCATTTCGGTCGGCCCAGCCGGTAGACGTTACCATCCAACAAACCTTCGATGCCCTGGCCGGGGATCTCGCGCATCTGATCAAACCGGATGTCGGAAACGGAACTCAGGCGCGCGATGGCGCGGGCCACCGGATGAGCGCTGGTGCGGGCCAGAGCCGAGGCGAGGACCAATTGGTCGCCGGATGCATGACCTGTCCGCTGCACGGAAAGCTCGGAAGATGTCAGCGTGCCGGTCTTGTCGAACACCACATGATCGACACCTGCCAAGGCCTCCAGTGCGGCGCCATCCCGCAGCATCACACCCTTTCGGAACAGACGGCCGGCCGCGATCACCTGCACGATCGGCACCGCAAGCCCCAAGGCGCAGGGACAGGTGATGATCAGGACCGCGATCCCGATCAGCAGCGCGTCATGCGCCGACGCGCCGACCAGCATCCAGCCCGCGAAGGTCGCAGCCGCCGCGATGTGCACGACCGGCGCGTAGATCGACGCCGCCCGATCCGCCAAACGCCGCAGCCGGGGTCGCGTCCCCTCCGCCGCGTCCAGCATCCGGCGCATTTCCTCGACGAACGAATTTTGGGCGGTCTTGGTCGCCTCCATCATCATCGGCGCGCCCGTGACCAAGGCCCCCGCCGTCACGGTCAGCCCCGGCGCGACCGCGACCGGACGGCTTTCTCCGGTGACGATCGACAGATCCAGGGTGCCCTCCCCCGCGATAGCCATGCCATCGACCGGAACCCGTTCACCCGCCATCACCTCAAGACGCGCGCCAGGCACGATATCGGCCAGCGCGCTCCAGGTTCGCGCGCCGGTCGCATCAACCTGCACGGCGCCGCGCGGCACCAGACGGGACAGCGCATCGACGGCACTGCGCGCCCGGGACCGCATCAGATGATCGAGCGTGCGGCCAATCAGCAGGAAGAACAGGAGAGTGGTCGCCGCGTCGAAATAGGCATGCGCGCCACCGCTCCAGGTCTCGAACAGCGACATGCCTACCGCCAGAATCACGGCAAGCGCGATCGGCACATCCATATTCAGACGTCTGGACCGGAGCGCTGCCCAGGCCGGCTCGAAAAACGGGCGGCCCGCATAGGCGATCGCCGGAATCGCGATCAGGGCGGAGATCCAATGGAACATGTCGCGGGTGACACCGTCGGCGCCCGACCAGACCGAAACAGACAGCAACATGATATTCGCCGCCGCGAACCCGGCCACCGCCAGCGAAGTCAGCAAGCGGGACAACACCGGATCCCTGCCGGTCTGCGCATCTTCGCCGTCCGCGAGTCGTGCGGTGAAGCCCAGCCGTGTGAGTTCCTCAAGGACCGGCTCCGGCACCACCCGGTCGTCCGCCCAACGCAGCGTGACCGACCGTTGGGCCAGATTGACCCGTACCGCCTCCACTTCTTCCAACCGCCCAAGACCGCGCTCGATCGCCTGGATGCAGCCGCCGCAATGGATCCCCGGCACCGAGAGCCGAGACCACAGACCCTGATCCGGTCCGCGATAGGCCGCCGCCTTGAACTCCTCCCGCATCAGCATTCCGGCTGACGCGTCCGTCCCAAGACCGGAGCTGGCAGCGCAGCAGGTCATGACCCGTCCGCCCGGATCTGCAGACGCCAGCGCTTCTGCCAGATTTCGCCATCGATGGTGCGCACTTCGATATCGGCGAACCATTGGCCGGGCGCAAGCACATGACCGAGTTCGGCAGCCCCGGGGCCGGACGGTCCCAGATCCAGCCGAACATCCTGCCCGGTCGTCGACGGCCGCCCGAGGTTTGCTGTGACCGAGGAGATGCCGACGGGCGCGCCGTCACTGTCGCGAAGATCGAAGACGATCGCACCATCGTGGTAGCTCAGTGCGGCAGTCCAGCCGAGATCGGCCTGACGCGCGGCGTCGCGGAGCTTTTCGTTGAAACCCTGGCTGGCGACATAGCTGTTCGGCACCACCAACCCCGGCCAGGACCCGATCGCAAGATAGGCCATGGTCGCGTTCACCCCGACGATCAGACCGAAGAAGGCAAACATGATCAAAAGCATGTGCCGGCCTGTGAAGGGCCGCGCGTCTGAATCCTGAGGGGTGTTCATTCCTCGTCCCCTTTTTCGAAGTTGGCCACGTAGCGGTCGGTCTCGGAGCCGTTGGCATCCTGGATTTTCAGCACGAAATCGGTCTGGGCACGGTCCAGATCCCGCGGGTGAGCGACCACGAACAGAGATTGCGAAAACAACCGGTCCGGCTGCACATCGAAGGTCAGAACCGTCGCCGGGAGATCCTTGGCCGATGGCAGGATCATCACACCGCCTGGCAGACCCTCGATCGAGAGCCGGATCCGGCGCGGCTCCGGCATCATGTTGAGGATCTTGACCGTATAGCCATTGCGCACCCGCCCGTCCGACAGGGTCACATAAAGCGGATTGCGCTCATGCAGGACGTTCAGTTCCAGCCGTCCACGGGTCGAAACCGAGATCGTCATCACCACGCCGATCAGCGCCCAGATCGCGAAATAGATCATTGTGCGCGGCCGCAGGATCGAGCGCAGCGTGGTCTTACGGATTTTTGACTCCGTCTCGGGCTGCCGCACCTTGGACGGATCGATGGTGCCGTCCGCCAATGAGGCGAGCGACATGTTGTCGGCATAATCCTGCAAGGTCGCGTAGGAGATCAGCCCGCGCGGCCGGTCGATCTTGGCCATCACCTGATCACAGGCATCGATGCACAGGGCGCAGGTGATGCATTCCAGTTGCTGGCCATCGCGGATATCGATGCCCATCGGGCAGACCGCGACGCAGGCATTGCAGTCGATGCAGTCGCCGACCTGCACGTCGTCCTGGGTCAGCTTCTTGAGGTGACGCGAGCGCGGTTCTCCGCGCCAGGCATTGTAGGTCACGGTCAGCGAATGCTCGTCCAGCATCGCTGCCTGAA
>CALAHL010000657.1 GCA_937891725.1 uncultured Rhodospirillaceae bacterium
AGGTCAGTCAGGACACCTGGATTCACTTTCCATGGGATCTGGCACCTCAGCCGATCGCACCGATTTCCCGCTCTCGGGTGCTATAGCGCCGGGCTCGACCCTGTCGCGGCGGAGAGGGAAACCCGTCAGGCGACGGCAAGATTGTCGATCAGCCGGGTTTCGCCCAATTTCACAGCTGCCAGGATCCGGGCGGGCTTGCCGGTGCTTTCCACCGGCAGAAGCGTCCAGGGGTCGCGGACGTCGAGATAATCGACCTGTTCGAAGCCGAGCGATAACAGCCGGTCGGTGCCCCAGGCTATTTCGGCCTGCGGCTGGCTGACCCCATCCGCCAGCCGGCGCGCCATTTTCAGCATCGTCGCCCGCAGTTCGGGCGCCAGCGCGCGGTGGGCGTCGGACAGGTAGATGTTGCGGGAGGACAGGGCGAGCCCGTCAGGCTCCCGCACGGTCTCCACCGGAACCACTTCAAGCGGTAAATCCAGATCGGCGGCCATCCGGGTGACGACGAGCAGCTGCTGGTAGTCCTTTTCGCCGAACATGGCGTAGTCCGGGGCAACCTGGGTGAACAGCTTTCCGACCACTGTCGCGACCCCGTCGAAAAAGCCCGGGCGTGATGCGCCTTCCATCGATTGTGCCAGCGCTCCGACATGAATCGCGGTGTCGAACCCGGCCGGATACACCACGTCGACGGAGGGGATCCAGGCCAGATCCACACCCTCTTCGGTCAGGACTTTGAGATCCTCCAGTTCGCGACGGGGATAGACTGAGAAATCCTCGCGGGGGCCGAACTGTTTCGGGTTCACGAAGATCGAGACGACGACGCGATCGGCGCGCGCCCGGCCCTGGCGGATCAGTTCGACATGTCCGGCATGCAGGGCGCCCATGGTGGGGACCAGAGCGATCGTCTCGCCGGCCCTACGCCACGACTTCGTGCGCACACGCAGGGCGTCCACGGTCCGCGCAACCTCGACGGTCATGCCGGTAAATCCTGTCCCGATGCTCATCGGAGTTCCTTCAGCCTTGGTCTCGGGTCCGCTCATCGGAACCTCCGCTCTACCTGATCGGAGGAGTCACTTAGCGCCGAGAGGGGCCGGGTGCAATACGGTGTGGGGATCGGATCAGGTTCGAGCCGTCATGTGCCGGCCGCCAGATTCTTCAACGCGTCCAGGTTGGTCAGCACGACCTTCCCGCCCGCCTCCAGCCGGATCAGGCCTTTGACCTTCAATTGGGTGAAGGTCCGGCTGACGGTTTCGGTCGTGAGGCCGAGATAGTCCGCGATGTCCGATCGCGTCATCGGCACCAGAACCGGGTCGGGCGCAACGGCGCGCGCAATCTGCCGGTCCGAGAGGGTGAGCAGGAACGAGGCTATTTTTTCCCCTGCGGACTTGCGGCCCAGCAGAACCATCTGGTCCTGCGCCGCCGCCAGCTCGTTCGACGCCATGCCCAACAGCCGCTTCTCAAGCTTCGGGACAGTGGTGAACAAACCCTCGAGCTTGGTCCGGGAAAATCGGCACAGCTTGACGTCGCCCAAGGCTTCGGCGGAACTCACATAGGTTTCATGGTTTGTGAGACCCAGAAAATCGCCTGGAAACAGGAACCCGGTCACCGTTCGGCGTCCGTCCGCCAACAGCTTGAACAGCCGCACCACTCCACCGGTCACGTTGAAGACATGCTCCGCCGGTTCGCCTTCGTCGAGGATCGTGTCGCCGTCCGCAAACTCGATCCGCTGCAAAAGACCGCAGAGTTGGCGCATCTCCCGCCCGTCCAGCGGGGCGCACAAGGTCATTTCCCGCACGTCGCAATCCGCGCAGATCGAAGGCAGGTCAAGGTTGATCACGTTATCCGTCGCTAGCCGGGGCTTCATATTGGCCTCCCTTTTTCGGGAACGAAGATGCCTGCAGCTCTCCGCAACCTACTCTCATCCTGGACGTCAGCCAAGGGTACAGGATCGCCAGCGCGCGATACATCGATTGTACTTTAAAAATTATCGAAGAATCGTCACCGCATTGCCGGTCGATTGACAGGGGAATGGCCTCGTGTGAAAGCCAAACCCCGACCCTGTCATCCGACACAGCGAGCTGACATGCCCGCCGAAATCGATCCCCGTCTTCTGTTTGAACGTGCCGCACAGGCTGCGATCGCGGAACGATGGGCGGAGGCGGAGGATCTGTTTGGCCAAGTGCTCTCGCTGCTCCCGGACCATGAGAGCTCGCGGCTGAACCGGGGGATCTGCCTGATCCGCTGTGACCGGGACGGCACGCAAGAACTCCGGCGGCTGCTCGTGCTGGCGCCGGACACGGTCGACGGCTGGCGCAATCTTGCGGCGGTCGCCCTCAAGAAGGGGCGTCTGACGGAGAGTGGAGCCTGGACCGCCCGCGCCCGGGTCTTTGAGCCTGTCGCCACCGATCTGCTGCGTCTGGCGGCCCGGGTGGCGGAGTTGAGCGGTGTGCCGGACCGTGCCGCCCGTGCCTGGAAGCTGGTTCGCCTCGCCGATCCCTCCTTTGTGGATGCAGCGGTGACGCAGGCGTCGTCCTCGGTCCGGGCCGGCGGTAAAGCGGTGATCCTCGCCCCGAAGTCGTCGATTGCTTGGGATGGTTTGGGTGTCGCGTTCTATCGGCAAGGGCGGCTCGATCCGGCGGCGCGGTGTTTTCGAACGGCGTTGTCGATCGCGCCCGACCTGACGGCGGCACGGATGAACCTGGCGTCGGCCGATCTGGGGCTGCACCGATACCGGGCGGCGGCGACCACCTACCGGCGCGAGTTGCTCGGCAACCCGGGCGCGGCCCCGGCCTGGCAGGGTCTGGGAAACGCACTGGTCGAGATCGGCCAACCGCTCGCCGCGCTCCGCGCGCTCGGCCACGCCGAGCTTCTGATGCCCGGGTCGGTCAGGATCGCCGCCGACCGTTTCGCGACCGCACATTACGTCTCCGAGGCGCCCGACACGGCGTTCCCCGTCTGGGCCGCCGATCTGATCTCCCGGTTCGCCGGCAGCGCCAAACTCGCCGTACCGAAGGTCTCCGCGGGCCGCGAGGTGCCGCACCTGGCGTATCTGGGGGATCTGTCGCGGGAGCAGGTTGCCCGTCTGGTCCGGCCGGTGATGGCTGCCCATGATCCGGCGCGGATGCGGGTGAGCTTCTACACCGGATCCAGCGAAGGGCGGCCCCCCGGTGCGCTTGACCCGCTCCTGTCCGGGCGGGTTGTCGATCTGGGAGCGGCCTCGGCCGAGCGGATCGCGGCACAGCTTCGGAGCGACGGTGTCGACATCGTGATCGCGGTTTCCGGCCTGCTGCATCCGGAAGGGCTGCTCGCGCTGGCGCTCCGCCCGGCGGCCTTGCAACTGGCCTGGGGCGATGTGTTCGACAGCACCGGTGTGCCTGAAATCGACGGGCTGGTCACCGATCCGGCTCATGTTCCCGACCCGGAGGCCTGCGGGTTCGTCGATCGGCCTGTCCATCTGGCCACAGGAGCCTTCTTCTTCGCGGCTCCGGAACAGGCCCCCGCGCCCGGCCCGCTGCCGATGCACGCCGGGGACGGACCGGTGTTCGCAAGCCTGAACCGGTTGGCCAAGATCACCGATCCGGTCGTGGTGCTGTGGTCGCAGATCCTGACCCAGGTCCCGAACAGCCGGCTTTTGCTGCAGGCCCGCGCCTTCGCCGACCCGACGGTCGCGCGCCTGACCCGCGCCCGGTTCGCGGCGCATGGCGTGTCCGGTGATCGGATCGAGACCGCAGGGCCAACTGACCGGGCCGGGATGCTTGCGCTCTGGCGGCAGGCCGATCTGGGGCTGGATCCGTTTCCCTGGTCCGGCGGGTTGACCACACTGGAAGCGCTGTGGATGGGGGTTCCGGTGATCACATTGCCGGGCACCCGCTATTGCAGCCGTCACTCGATGGCGCATCTGCATCGGTTTGGGCTGGAGCGGTTCGTGGCGGAGACCCCGGACGCGTATGTCCGGAAGGCGGTTGCCGCGGTTGCGGATCCGGCCGAATTGGCTTCGGTTCGCGCCAAGCTGCGCCCGCGCATGCAAGCCGATGCCGCAACCGATCCCGTCCGCTATGCGCGGGTTCTGGAGGATCTGATCTTGGAAATGTGGCGGGCAAAGCAGCACTAGGTCGACGTATCCGCCGCTGGGATCGTCAGGGTGAACCGGGTGCCGCCCGGCCCGGTCTGCGCCAGCGTCAGGGTACCGCCGTGGGCCTGCACGATGTCCCGTGCGATCGCGAGACCCAGGCCGGAGCCGTCTTTCTTGGTGGTGATTCCGAACGGCTGAAACAGCTTGGACCGCGCGGTCTCGGGAATGCCGGGGCCATTGTCGGAGACGTCGATCCGCACCATCCCGTCGCGGGGCCAGGCGTCGACCGAGATCCGGCGCGCGCCCGCATGGGCGGCATTCCGGGCCAGATTGGCGAACACGCGGAAAATCTGATCCTGATCGGCCAGCACCGCGAGATTTGCGCCGTAGCCGGTCTCCACCCGGACCGTCTCACCGTCGTCGCCTTTGGTCAGGTCGCTGCTGCCGATCTCCCGCATCACATCGGCCAGGATCACCGGCGACCGCTTCAGAGCGGGTGTGTCGCGGGTAAAGTTCAGCGTGGTCGAGCATAACGCTGCCGCCCGGTCGATCGACTGGATCAGAGTCGGGGCCACCCGGCGCACCTTGGGGTCGTCGCTCTGCGACAGGGTGTCGGAGATCAGGGTCGCGGTGGACAGCATGTTCCGCAGATCGTGGCTGATCTTGTTGACCGCGGTGCCCAGGGCGGCAAGTCGGGTCTGCTGGCGCAAGGCGGCGCGCAGG
>CALAHL010000658.1 GCA_937891725.1 uncultured Rhodospirillaceae bacterium
ATCATTTCTATGCATTGCCACCCAAGCTCATTGCCTGCCACTCAGGGGCAGCGTTGGGCGGACTCAAAGTCAGGAGGCAAACATGGAGTTCATCTGTGCTCAGTGTGTGCTTCTAACCCTTCCTTGTACAGGGAAGTTATGCGGATCCGTATAATCCGTCCACCAGTTTGCACACCGACCAGCAAAGACACTGCGTAACAATTGCTCGTCTATGAAGCGGATCAAAGAAGCTGGATCTTATACGGAGTGTGAAGCCAAGGCTGGCAGTTTAGGCGGATCCAGCTAAAATCAAGTTGAGGTTGGTGGGCAGGTTGCCGTAGCCACTCGTTGACCGGCGCTTTTTCCTCCCCCTCCCTTGACGGGGGAAGACGGATTGGAACACCTATTTCCTATCAAGAAAAACCTTGTTGCAGAGGACGCCAGCCATGACCGAACTTTCTAGACCCCGCGTCATCATCCGCTTCCACGAGGGCATCGACAGCCGCAGGTATGAAGACGCCGTCGGCTATCTGAAGGAATGCGACCCCGCAATCCTGAAGCGGGTCGAGACCGCCTTCGGCGCTATCCTCATCGAACCGGTGTTCTCCGAGAAGACCAAGGGGAAACTTCCAAAACTGCAGCAGCTCGCCGTCGACCGCGACCCTTCGTACAACCCTTCAGACTTAACAACCTTCCACTATGTCGAGGCGGAGAATGCCGACGACCTCTTTGCGCTTGCCAAGACGCTTGCTGCTTCTCCCGCCATTCGGTCCGTCGATGTGGAGATCCCGGGCCCGGATCCGCTGGTGAACGATGCGGACGATCCGCTTTCGGTCAACCAGACCTACCTCGACGCGGCGCCAGTTGGGCTCGACGCACGCTATGCGTGGACGTTCACCGGCGGCGACGGCGTGGGCCAGCGCGTCATCGACATCGAACAGGGCTGGACCTTCAACCACGAGGATCTTGCCGGCCAAGGCATCACTCAACTAAACGGAGTTCTGGTTGACACGTCGCGCGCGCACGGCACGGCGGTGCTCGGAGAACTCTGCGCGATAGACAATACCCTCGGCTGCACAGGCTTCGCGCCGAACATCGCTTCGGTATTCGTTGCCTCCCGCAATCCCAGCCTCGCCAACTCGATCGTCGACGTGCTGGACAATCTTGATTTCGGCGACGTCATGCTGCTGGAGACGCAGGATGGCGTACCCGCAACCGTGCCGACCATGTTCGGACCGAGCGAGATCGTCGAGGCTGTGCGCGAAGCATGCCGCCTGGCGACAGCGCTCGGAATCATCGTCGTAGCTGCCGGTGGCAACGGCACGAACAATGGCAGCGCGCCGGCAACGAACCTCGATACCTTCACCAACGCCGCCGGCAATCTCGTCCTGTTCCGCAACAACGCCAATCCAGACTTCTTTGATTCCGGTGCGATCATCGTGGCCGCCGCCACCTCCGCCGCGCCGCACAGCCGCCTCGTCTTTTCCACCCACGGGCAGCGCATCGACTGCTACGGCTGGGGGCAGAACATCACCACCTGCTCGTCCGATCCCGGCGGCGCGACAACGCTCTATAGAAATAACTTTGGCGGGACGTCGGGCGCATCTCCGATGATCGCAGGCGCCGCCCTGTGCGTTCAGGGCATCTACCAGGCTGCGACCGGCGGCCGGCTCAGCCCGCGGCAGATGCGGCGGATCCTGTCCGACCCAGCCTTCAACACGCCCCGCGCTCCGGGCGAGACCACTGCGATCGGCGTGATGCCGAACCTGCGCGGCATCATCGACAACGTGCTGGGCTTTGTCCCCGATGTCTATATCCGCGACAATGTCGCCGACAATGGCGACCCGCACAACGGCGCTATCTCGGCGTCACCCGATATCATTCTGCGGCCTGTCACGGTGGCCGATCCTCAGGCGTCGTTCGGCGAGGGCAGCGGCTCGGAGAACAACTCCTCTCTGGGCTTCGAGGCGGAAGCCGGACAGGACAACTTCCTCTACGTGCGCGTCCGCAACCGCGGCGGCGCAGCGGCCAACAACGTCAATGCGGACCTGTTCTGGTCGCCGCCCTCGACGCTGGTCACACCTGACCTCTGGACTTTCATCGGCTCGACCACGATCGCCAGCGTGCTAACAGGAAACCAGTTGACGGTCTCGAATTCGGTGACCTGGCCATCCGCGGCGATACCCGCGCCCGGCCACTACTGCTTTGTCGGCTTGATCGGCACTGTCAACGACCCTGCTCCTGCGCCGGCCGACTTCCTGAACTTCGACAACTTCCGGACCTTCATTCGTGCAAACAACAACGTCACCTGGCGCAACTTCAACGTCGTTAACAACGACCCGGGCGATCCGGAGGCGCAGATCGCGCTGAACTGGCTGATGCCCGGTGCTCCCGACAAAGCACGCAGGTTCGCCCTGCACCTGCGGCTCGACCTGCCGCGCCGAGCAGAGTTGTTGCTCGACCTTCCAGTCGCCATGCTGCGGGCACTCGAAGCGCAGGTGGAACTGGTCAAGATCGACCACCGGCGCGGACGCGCCATCGCCAAACTGCCGCCGATCGGCGATGTCCGCTTCGGCCCAGGACTGATCGACTCCAAGGCCCGCTATGAGATGAAGTTCCTCGTGCGGCTTAACTCGAAGAAACGCGGAAAGTATTCCATTGTGGCGCGACAGCTATACGAAGGCAACGAGGAGGTCGGCCGTCTGAGTTGGTTGTTCGACCCGAACCGGCGCATGGCGCGCGAGGGACTGGTCGGCTGACGCCTGCGCGCCCAGGGCTGATTCAAAGTCCGTCACAAGCTTCCTTGCCGGTGCTGTCAGCATG
>CALAHL010000659.1 GCA_937891725.1 uncultured Rhodospirillaceae bacterium
GGGGCTCGCCGGAGACGGCGCCCGCCGAATTTGAGGCCAAGCTCGGCCGGGCGCTGGAGCGGGAGGCTATGGAAGAGCAGCGCGATCTGGACGATGCACCGGCAGCCGAAGAGCTGCTCGAGCGTCCGGAAGACGCCGCCGAACTTGAGGCGACATCCGAGGACGAAGCCGAGGACGAGCAGATCGTCTGATCGCTCCGCGTCGGTCCTAGTATCTTTCAAGACGGCCGCGCCCAATTGGCGCGGCCTTTCTTATTTTCATCCGAACATGCCGTCAATCGTATGGACTTCGACCTTATGGCCGAACGGATCGGTGAGGAATGCAGCGTAATATCCTTCGGCATAGGGCCGGAGGCCGGGGGCGCCGTCGTCGGACCCACCGGTCTTCAGGCCTGCCGCATAAGCCTTGTCGACCTGGTCCCGGTCGGTCGCCAGAAACGAGATATGCGTGCCGTTGCCGACAGACGCCGGTTTCCCGTCATGCGGCGGGCCGACCCAGAATTCCGGGAACTTCCGCCCCCACGCGATCGCGCCATGCTCTTCCATGAGGCGTCCGACTCCCAGTGGGGCCAGGAGCGCGTCGTAAAACCGACCGGCGGACGTAAGATCATCCACCCCCAAAGATACGTGGCTCAGAATGCTATCCGGCTCGACCATGAATTGGGTCCCCTTGGTGGTTCGGCTGCAACCGATTCGAAGACGAATAATTCACAATCCCCAACTCCACCGCAAACTGTTTTCCGGGCAGCAGGATTGCAAAAGTATCCCCAGCTCTCACAGCCAGTTGTCCACCGCAAATTGAGGTGGAGTGCGCGATTCCGCTTCCTCCCTCCCCCTCCCGCTTGCTAAAGATATCGCTTCGCCGCTGGCACGCGGTGGAGCATCCGGAAACGGGACCATGTATACTCGGCAACAGGAGAACTGCGCCCGATGTCGAACGCCTATGCCTCGATCGTGGAGACCACGCCGGAGTACAGGGAGCCTCCGTTCAACAACGAGGCGGAGCAGGCCCTGCTTGGCGCTATCCTGATCAACAACCGCGCCCATGAGCGGGTCTCGGACTTCCTGCAGCCCCTCCACTTCGCCAACGCCGCCCATGGCCGGATCTACGAGGCCTGTGCCCGGCTGATCGAGCGCGGGCAGATCGCGAGCCCGGTGACCCTGAAAGGCCTGTTCGACCAGGATGAGGCCCTGCAGGAAGTCGGCGGTGCGCAGTATCTGGTCAAACTGGCGGCCTCGGTGGTGTCGGTCATCAACGCCGAGGACTATGCCCGCGAGATCCGGGACTGCTTCCTCCGGCGCGAACTGATCGAGGTCGGTGAGACGATCATCAACGACGCCTTTGACCGCGATCTGGATACCCCGGCGACCAGCCAGATCGAAAAGGCGGAATCCCAGCTGTTCAATCTGGCCGAGGACGGCGCGTCCGAAGGCGGCTTCGTCGAGTTCAAGACCGCACTGGTCAATTCGATCTCGATGGTCGAGGCCGCCTATAAGCGCGAGGGCGGCCTGGCGGGTCTGTCGACCGGGCTGATCGATATCGACAATCTGCTCGGCGGCCTGCACCCCTCCGACCTGCTGATCCTGGCGGCTCGCCCGGCCATGGGAAAGACGGCACTTGCCACCAACATCGCCTTCCATGCGGCGACCGCCGGGCTCGACGATCCGACCCAACCGAGACAACCGGTGGCGTTCTTCTCGCTGGAAATGTCGTCCGAGCAGCTGGCCACGCGTATTCTGGCCGAGCGCACGGCGATCTCGTCCGAGAAGCTGCGGCGCGGCATGCTGGGGGACGATGATTTCGGCCGGCTGGTCGATGCGGTGCAGGACCTCGAGCGCGCGCCGCTGTACATCGACGACACCCCGGCGCTGCCGATTTCCACCATGCGGACCCGGGCCCGTCGGCTGAAACGTCAGCATGGCCTGTCGTTGATCGTGGTCGACTACCTGCAGCTGATGCGGCCGGGTCTGGGCACACGGTCGGACAACCGGGTGCAGGAAATCTCCGCCATCTCGCAGGGATTGAAAGCCATCGCCAAGGAGCTTGAGGTTCCGGTGATCGCCCTCTCCCAGCTGAGCCGTGCGGTGGAGCAGCGCGAGGACAAGAAGCCGGTTCTGGCCGATTTGCGGGAATCCGGATCGATCGAGCAGGACGCCGATGTGGTCATGTTCATCTTTCGGGAGGAATACTATCTGCAGAAGGCGGAGCCGACCCAGCGGGCGGACGAGAACGACGAGAAGTTCAACGAACGCCACGACCAGTGGCAGGAACGCTGCGAGAAAGCCTACGGCAAGGCCGAGGTCATCGTCTCAAAACAGCGTCATGGCCCGACCGGTACCGTCACCCTGCACTTCGAGGGTGCGACCACGAAGTTCTCGAACTATGTCGCCGAGGACCATCTACCGGACGGATATTGATGCTGGCCTTGACCTGACTGGAGTCCAGACTTCAGACGCTGCCGCCAGTCCGCGTCAAGGCAGCGTGGTAAGAGACCGTCTGGAAAACAAACAGACCCGTCGTGAAGATGAACTGGGTCATCAGGCTGGCGGTGAATGCGACGAACAGGTTCGAGAACCCCAGTGATTCCAGAATGCCCAGCAGGATGATGTGGGTCATGAACAGCGCAGCACCGCCGATGATCAGGATGCCCGCGAAGTTCAACCGGAAGCCCACGGTCAGGTCGCTGGCCCGGCTGAACGCCTGGAAATCGCCCCGACCTTCGAGGATCGCCGTGACGGTCACCACCCAATAGCGGGCGAAGGCGTAGATCCCCGGCACGAAGAACATCATCCATCCCAGGAAGATCAGGAGCGTCCAGGCCATCTGGACCAGACCGACGCGCGGAAACAGGGCCGGGATCGCCAGCAGACTTGTGATCAGGTCCACCGGATGGCCTCGGATCTCGCCATCGGCGATCAAGGTGACCGGGATCACCCAAAGCGCCATCACCAACACCACCAGAACCAGCATGGCGCCCAGAATGACGCCGTCGATCGCCACGTCGGACACGTTCCCGTCTGCGTCCTGACTGAACTGGATCATCTCGGCACCGTCGCTCAGGATCACGTTGAACAACACCCATCCCAGCAACGCCATCAGCACCGAGGCCAGGACCGACACCACCAGCAGATCCTGGAACCGGATAGCGAAGATCCGCAGGGTGGAGGAGAACAGAGCGGACATTTGGGTCGGTTGGGTCATCGGCCTGGATCGGTTGGTCGCGGGGGCAGCGGTTGGCTTGTACCATA
>CALAHL010000660.1 GCA_937891725.1 uncultured Rhodospirillaceae bacterium
GATAACCCGCAAACTCTCCCGCCGCTTCTTCAACAATTTCACGATCCGTGGTGCAAACATCGCCTCTGCGACACCCAAGACGCCGACGGCAGCACCGATCTTCAACAACGTTCGGACGAGGTTTCGGCTCGTCCCTCCATAAAGCACCGTCTCCTTGCCGCCCGCGCCCGCACGCTCCATGAACGGTGCGACCTCGGCATCGGCCGCGTCCAGCGCGATTGCGTCGCCGACCGTCTCTTCCACGGCAACAACGTCGACCGGTGCGGGATCACGGTCATGTGCCCGCTGCTCCATCGTCGCGAGGAAACCGTCGGTCCGCACATAGATCGCCAGCATCTTCCGCAGCGCGTTGGCAGACTTTCGCGCATCGACCGGCAGTGCCGGTCCCTCCATTTCTTTCGTATCAGCGATCCGCCGATCATCGGCGGCAAGTTCTTCCTCCAGTTCTACAAGACCGGCGATCAGCTTCACCGGACCGACCGCCTCCGGCCCGCGCCCAAGGGCCGCCGAAAGCCTTCCCGCTAGGTCCAAAAGGTCATTTGGGACGTTGGTCGGTTTGGAGGCGGCATCCTCCAGCCTGTCCTTAAGCGCCGACAACAACTGCCCGGCCTCAGCGTGTAGCTCCGTCGCATACGGGTCGGTCGAAACCTCGTCCTGTTCCCGGAGATCGGCGACCGTCACCCGATGGTCTATAATCGCGAACCGTCCGCCTTCGGGCGTTTGAGTGGGCAGGTCGTCAGGGTCGATTGAGGTCGACCGAAACCGCGCCTCAATCTCCAGCAGCAGCGGGTTAATAACGTCCGGCCCCGCCTTCCATTGCCCCTCGGTTGGCTCAAGCACGCGGGCAGCTTCGAGTTCGGGGATTATTGGTCGATGATCTCGATGGCCGACCAACCGATCCTCGTACCACTCGGTCCAGGCTTGCCAGTCGGGGCTTATTGAAAGCAGGCGCTTAGAAAGCTCCCAAGACATGGTCACCAATGGATTCGGCCCAGGGTCGGACCAAAGAGGATACCGGCTCAGCCTATCGGCCGAAAGTCGATTTTCAATCACCCGCATATCCTGTGTAACGGCGGTAAACAAAGCGACGCGGGCGGTGGCATCGGCGGCGGCACGGGCGGCACTGTCCGCTTCGTGGCTTG
>CALAHL010000661.1 GCA_937891725.1 uncultured Rhodospirillaceae bacterium
GCCTGCACTCCGTCAGGTCAACAACCCGTCCGACATCTCTCCGGCCTATCGTCGTGTTATGGCAGACGCCCGCACCGTCGACATGATCGCCGATCTGGTCGGCCCGAACGTCAAGTTCCATCACTGCAAGATCAACGTGAAACTGCCCGGAACCAAAACCGAGGTGGCCTATCATCAGGATTTCGGCTTCACCCCGCACACCAATGACGACGTGGTCACGGCCCTGTTGATGCTCGACGATGTGACCGAGGAGAACGGCTGTCTGATGGTGGTCCCCGGCACCCATACAGGCCCGATGATGAGCCTGTTCAAGGACGGCACCTTCGTCGGTCGGGTGGACGACGCGACCGAGGCGGAAATGAAAGCGCGACAGGTCCCGGTGACCGGAAAGGCAGGCTCGGTCTGCCTGATGCACACCCGGCTGGCTCACGGCTCGGCCCCGAATGCGTCGGATCATCCGCGCGGGCTTTACATCTGCGTCTATTCGGCCGCCGACGCGGTGCCGATCGCCCGCAATCCGATGCCGAGCCCGAACGAAGGCCTCATCGTGCGCGGCGTGGAAAGCCCGACCGCGCGGATGATCCCGCTTAAGGTGGAACTCCCGAAGCAGCCCAAATCCGCGTCATTCTTCACCGTCCAAGGCCAGAATTCGGCCCAGATGCCCCCCAACCCTGCCGCGGCTGAGTGACCGCGCGGTCCAAGCTCGGTCGTCGCCTGTTGGGAAAAACCGGGCGGAAAGTGTCCGAGTTGGGCTTCGGCTGCGGCGGCCTCTGGGCCAGCCGGATGATGCCGGACCAGCGGGCTATCGATCTGGTGCATCATGCGATCGACCTGGGCTTCACCTGCTTCACGACCACGACCGGTGAGGCAGGCGGTCTGGCGCAGGACCGGTTGGGACGGGCCCTGCGGTCGCATCGCCACCGGATCGACGGGCTGACGATCACGGCGAATGTCGGAACGGTGCGGGCGCGCTCGGTCGGTGCCGGACGCTGGGGGGTCCTCAAGGATTTCTCGCCGCTCGGCATTGAGGCGCAACTGCTGGAAAGTCTGGAACGGCTCGGCCTCGATCAGATCCCGATCCTGGTGCTGGACGATCCGGACCCGATCCACCTGACCGAGGACCTGGCGGCCACCCTGGCAGAACACAAACGCGGCGGGCTTATCGGTCTGGTCGGGATTTCCGGCAGTCCGGCCCGGATCCAAGCGGCTCTGACCTTCGATCTGATCGACGTGATCCTGCCGACCTACAGCCCGATCGACCGGTCCGCCGACACCGTGATTGGTCTGGCCAACGGTATGGGCCTCGGCGTCATCGCGACCGGTGTGCTCTCCCGCATGGCATTCTCGACCGAACCGAAATGGGCCGGCTCTGATCCGGCGACCTGGACCTACGCCGCCCGACGCCTGGCCGACCGGGTGACGGCGGCAGACCAGGTCGCGCGGGCACGAAAGTTCCTGCTGATGAGCCGGGTCAAGGACTGGACCGCAGCGCAGGCTTGTCTGGGCGTGGTGCTGGCGAATCCGAACATACATTGTGGGGTGTTCCGAAGCATCCAGCCGGATCACCTGACCGAGAACGCCGCGACCAGTGGCCGCGCGCTGCTGCCCGGCGTCCTGGCGAAGCTGCGCTCGCTCGGGTAGCTGCCCCGTGGAGGGCCCGCTATTCCGCCAGCGCGATGTTGATCCGCCGGTTCTGCTTGCCCTTGTTCTCGATCTTGCCGATCACCAGCCCGCCGATCTCGCCGGTTGAGGCCACATGGGTGCCGCCGCAGGGCTGGTAGTCGACGTCTTCGCCGATCTTCACCATCCGAATTCGGCCTGCTCCCAT
>CALAHL010000662.1 GCA_937891725.1 uncultured Rhodospirillaceae bacterium
GTCGGGTCGGGCGAACCGTGGTCATCGATGGTGACGCCCTGATTATGGTGCCGTCACGGCACGCCAAACAGGCCGCATAGTCTCGACATATGGACATCATTCGCACGCTCGACGCAGTGACCCCCGACCAAACCGGGTCGATCGCGGCCATCGGAAATTTCGACGGTGTCCATCTGGGTCATCGCGCCGTCATCGGTGAAGCCGGGCGATTGGCCAAAGAGTCCGGACACAAGCTCTCGGTACTGACCTTCGAGCCGCACCCGCGCGCCTTTTTCCAGCCCGACGGCATTCCGTTTCGCCTGACGAGTTCCCAGACGCGAGCTGCCAAACTGGCATCGATCGGAATTGACCTCCTGTTCGAACTCCCATTCGACCGGGCTTTCGCTGAGATCACGGCCGAAGACTTCGTCGACCGTGTGCTGTTCAAGGAACTCGATTTTGCCCATGTCGTAGTCGGCTACGACTTCAACTATGGTCATCGCCGCCGTGGCACGCCTGAGATGCTGGTCGAACGCGCGCGCGCTTCAGGACGAGGCGCCACCCGCCTGGACGCGATCCACGAGACAGACGGTGCGGTTTATTCATCGACCCGGGCGCGCCAATGCCTGATGGAAGGTGATCCGAGAGGGGCCGCGTCGATTCTTGGCAGTCCTTGGGATGTGATCGGTGTGGTCGAGCGTGGTGATCAGCGGGGTCGCACCATTGGTTTTCCGACGGCAAATCTGCGCTTCGGCGACCTTTTGACGCCGCACCATGGGGTCTACTCGGTCCGCGCCAAGCTGCTGGATGAACCGGGTGCGCGCTGGATGCCGGCGGTCGCAAATGTCGGTCGACGCCCGACGGTGAACGATCGCGGGGTCCTCCTTGAGGTTCATCTCCTGGATCTGGAGATGGATCTCTATGACAGGAAACTCGCGGTCCGCTTCTTTGACTTTATCCGTCCCGAAAAGAAATTCGACGGGCTGGACGCGCTGAAGGCCCAAATCTCATCGGATGCCGAGCACGCCCGATCCCTGCTGGCCGGCTGAGAGGGAGCTCAGATGACCCCCATGTCCCGCCTGAGGCTCGGCCTATCCATCGGTTTCGTGGTTTTGGTCCTCGATCACATCACCAAGGCCTGGGCGCTGAACCGCCTGTTTTTTCCGCCGGACCGGATTGAAGTCCTGTCGATCCTGAATTTTGTGCCTGTTTGGAATCGCGGTGTCAGTTTCGGCTTGTTGGCGAGCGACAGCCCCTATACGCCTTGGCTGTTGGGTGGGTTTGCGCTTGCGGTCTCAGTCGCCATGGTGTTCTGGATGACGCGGGCGACCACGCATTGGCTGGTGATCGGACTCGGTTTAATTGTCGGGGGAGCTGTCGGAAATGCGATTGATCGGGCCCTGCACGGCGCGGTGGTCGATTTTATCGACGTCCATTGGGCCGATTTACACTGGCCTGCCTTCAATATTGCCGACGCGGCGATTAGTATAGGGGTAGGCTTCATCCTGCTGGATGCCTTCGTGACGCGCCCCGGACGAGACGGCGGCAGCCGCGACGGCTCCTGATTGGAAGGGAAATTGGCGAGCATGAACTTCATGAAGACCCGCACGATCAAGATCGGCGCGCTGCTTTTGGGCACGTTCGCTCTTGTCGGGTGTTCGGACGTGCGCGATGTCTTCGGCACGCGCAAGGATCCGCCCGACGAGTTCCAGGTGGTGGCACGCGCGCCCTTGGCGCTCCCACCGAATTTTGACCTGCGCCCACCGGAGCCCGGGGTCGATAGACCGCAGGAAGGCTCAACCACCGATATGGCCGCCCGCCGCATCCTCGGCCGTGGGGCCGCGGGAACGTCGTCGGCCGCAGCACCTGCAGGGCTTTCAGGATCCGGTTTCGGGACCAGCTTTGCAGCCGGCACGCCGCCGCAGGCAGCGCCGACACCCTCCGTGGGCGTCAGCAGCACCGGCGAGAGCGTGCTTCGCGCGCAACTCGGTGTTGATCAGGCGCAGCCCGATATTCGGCGCGTGGTGAATGAGGAAACGGCCAATTTCGAATACGACACCCGCTATCCGATCGACCGGTTGCTGTTCTGGAAACCGGAAGCCGAGAAAGGCATCGTCGTAGATCCCAACCAGGAAAACCGGCGTCTGCGGCAGAATTCAGCCCTAGGCAAGTCGGTCACGGATGGCCAAACCCCAACGATTGAGCGCAAGCGCGGTGGTCTGCTGGATGGCATCTTCTAAGGCCGGGTTGGTGACCGGACTGCCGTTGGACTAGGTGTGTGACGATCGCGATGCGAGGTTTCGCCGAGTCCGCCTCAGTACTTGAGGACGCCAAGTCCGAGACCAAATGTCTCAGCCGACAGGATTGGGGCGGACGCGCCATCATCCCGACCTATTTTAGGTGGTATGAGTGACCCGGTTCCGTATCCTTTGTTGATGGATGTGACGACATGCGCTTGATCGCCCGCCTCACCCGCCCGTTCGTGTTCGCCCTCGCGCTCTCGCCCGGCCTGATATTCGGGTCTCCGGCGGATGCGCAGATTTTCGAACCGACCACCTTCACGCTCGACAACGGGATGCAGGTGGTGGTGATCGAGAATGATCGGGTGCCGGTGGTCAGCCATATGGTTTGGTACAAGGTGGGTGCTGCGGACGAACCCAAGGGCAAGTCCGGGATCGCCCATTTCCTTGAGCATCTGATGTTCAAGGGAACCGAGACCATGGGTCCTGGCGAGCAGTCGCGGGTCATCAACCGGCTCGGCGGTCAGGAGAACGCCTTCACCTCTTCCGACTACACCGGATACTATCAGAACGTCCCGAAGCAGCATCTCGGCCGCATGATGGAGATCGAGGCCGATCGGATGGTCAACCTCACCCTGCAGCCCGATCATGTGAAGAGCGAGCTGCAAGTGGTGCTGGAGGAGCGGCGCTCGCGGATCGACAACGAGCCATCGAGCCAATTGTCGGAGATGGCCAGTGCCGCAACCTATCTCGCCTATCCCTACCGGATCCCGGTGATCGGCTGGCCTGCCGAGATTCAGGGGCTGACGCAGCAGGATGCGATCGACTTCTACGGCACATGGTACGCGCCAAATAACGCGATTCTGGTGGTCGCTGGCGATGCCACACCGGACGAAGTTCGGACACTCGCAGAGGCCACCTACGGAAAGATTCCCGCCCGTGAAATCCCTGACCGTGTCGCTCTGCGCGGAGAGGAACCGACCCATCTGGCGGCGGCGCGGGTCACCATGGAAAGCGCGCGGGTGGACCAGCCGTCCTGGTCCCGCCGCTATCTGGCGCCCGGCTTCGGCTGGGGCGACAAGCAGCAGACACCCGCCTTGGAGGTCCTGGCGGAAATTCTCGGTGGCGGCTCGACCAGTCGGATGTACCGCTCGCTCGTGGTCGACAAGGCGGTCGCGGTGTCGGCCGGGTCCTGGTATTCGCCGGAAGGGCTTGGGCCGCAGACCTTCGGGATTTACGCGACACCTGCGCAAGGCGTCGAGATCGCAGATCTCGAAAAGGCCGTCGAAACCGAACTCGCCCTCATGCTGCGCGACGGCGTCACGGAGGGCGAGGTGGCGACCGCCGTCAAACGGATGCGCCGGGGCAGCATCTTCGCCCGCGACGACGTGCTCTATCCGGCCCGCCTGTTCGGCCGGACCCTCGCCAGTGGCGGAACCATTGCGGATGTTGAGGAGTGGCCCGACCGGATCGCGGCGGTGACGCCCGAAGCGGTGCTGGAGGCGGCGCGCACCGTGCTGGTTCCGGACAGCTCAACCACCTCGGTCCTTTTGTCGAAACCGGCCAGCTAAGGAGCAGATCATGACCGCACAGCTTCGTGTCTGCCTTTTGGCAACCGCCGTGTTCTTTACGACCCTGCTGCCGGGCCATGCCCGCGCGCTCGACATCCAATCGGTCACCAGCCCGGGTGGGATCACCGGATGGCTGGTGGAGGATCACGATAATCCGATCCTAACGATGTCCTTTTCCTTCAACGGCGGCGAAGCGGCCGAGCCTATCGGTAAGGAAGGGCTGGCCAGGCTGCTGTCCGCCACCCTGGACGAAGGCGCCGGCGACTTGGATTCCACCGCCTTTCAGAAGGCCCTGGCCGATGACAGCATCTCCATCGGTTTCAACAGCGGGCTCGACCGCTTCTCGGGCAAACTCGTCACCCTGACCGAGACGCGGGAGCGGGCGATCGAGCTGCTGCACATGGCCATGACGGAGCCCCGGTTCGATGAGGAGCCGGTCGGCCGTATGAAGGCCAGTATCCAGGCATCTCTGCGCCGCAGTCTGGTCGATCCCCGCAGCAAGGCCAGTCGCGCCTGGTGGGCCGGGAACTTCCCCGATC
>CALAHL010000663.1 GCA_937891725.1 uncultured Rhodospirillaceae bacterium
CACCAGCACCCAGCCTTCCGACCGTTGGCTGGCGATGTAGGATTCGCAGGCCTCGCGCTGGGCGTGCAGGCTATTGAATTCCTGCTCCAGCCCTTCCTCGGAAGATTTCCGGGTGTAGACCGCGCAGCGCAGCTTGCGGACGACGGGTTTGTTCATGTCGTCCTCCGATGGTTTTTCAGCCCGAAGAAGACCCAGCCGTTCCAGCGCGTGCCGGTGATGGCGCGGGCGATGGCCGACAGCGACTGGTACGGCCGCCCCTGCCATTCGAAGCCGTCGGCCCTGACGGTGACGATCTGTTCGACACCTTGCCACTCGCGCAGCAACCGGGTGCCGGTGATGGGACGGTCGCGATCGGCGCGGATGCGGCGTGTGGTGATGTTGCCGCCATCAAGCTGTTCGCCCAAGGCTTCCAGACGTCGGATCGTTTCGGGCTTCAGCCCGCCATAGGCCAGTTCCTGGATGCGATAAGCCAGGCGGGATTCAAGGTAGCGGCGGTTGAAGGGCGGCGGTTCGGTTTCGAACAGGTCGCGCCATTGCGACTTCAGGTCGATCGTGCTGGCAGTCTTGAGCGCGGCCAAGCGCGCGGGGATGGGGTCGTGGCTTGTCATGCGTCTCTCCGGTGAGTTGGAGTTGCATGAAGGCATTGGTCGGGTGGACAGTGTAGGCAACTTTCTCCAGTCTGGTCAGAGACTTCGCCCCTTTCGTGCATCCGCAGACGGATCAGGCCGAGGGCCAGCAACCCGCACAGTTCAGTGCGGCGCTGGGTCGGCGTCATCTGGTCGGGTCGCAGGGCGTTGGGGCGCTTCATCAGGATTGCCATGCATGATTGGTTGGATAGGAAAACGCTATGCGGTTTCCTGAAAATAACAATGCAAAACAGTGGCTTATCGCGGTTACGCGCAATCATTCGAAATGGTGCAAAGTTGCCATAGGCCCAGAGATCGCCTTTTGCGTGCATGATTTGACCTTAACAACGCTCATAAAGCGAATCATGATCCCCTGAAGGCGAGCAGCACGACGGGGTGCTCAATGTTATGTGGCCTTCGGTTGGCGGAAAATGGCGTTCCGCTGGTGGGTCTGAACGATGGTTGAAAGTTGAATCGATGGGCCATCAGCGACTTGGAAAACTGCCAGCCTATCGACACTTGCCTGAGATCATTCGCTACTTGGTGGATGGGGGCACGCCGACAGAGGAGATTGTCGACCAAATCACCAAATTCGGACAAGAAGCCCTAAGTTTCGCTCTAAAGGACGATGTATTCATCGAAGCACTTTGGCTTCTGATCCGTTTGCCCCAGGCCGCAGCTAGCAAAGATCCTGTGGCGGCACTCGCCGAGTTGGGTATCAAGGGTTCCCCGTTATCTTCGATCGCCGAAATTCTCTTCCAATACGATCAGACAGTCGAGCGGGCACAGCGCCGAATTCACCAAGGGACCACTGACCTCGGCGAGATCGCGCGCCGAGCCGGACTGTCGGCTCTGGCCGAAGGGCTTCAATCGAACCTGCCATCTCTCTGGAGTCCCGGCACGGCGGATGTGGAGGCGGCGCTCAAGGGACTGAAGGGGACAGAGAAGTTCGCCGGGCTGGCGCACACTTTCTACTCCAGCTTCGTCGACCGTGTTATTCATTACTATGTCGACCGAAATCTACACCGCATGGTCGGTCCCGACCGGATCGCGCGTTCGATCCATGATCTTGAAACATTCAACGGCGCGATCCGGCGCCATTGCAATGAGTCCGCGTTGATCATGCGAACCTTCGCAAGGGATTGGCTGGGTAAAAATCACTATAGGGACGGGAAGGCCATTTCTCGCGCCGACGTGCGGGCTTTTTCCTCGCATGCCGTGGAAAAGATCCGAACCGAACTTGCAATTCGAAAAGGGAAGCCATGAAGCAGCACGTGATCGAGTGCGGAGTGGATGCGCCGTCTTTGGAAGGCGCGATTGCCATGAACGTTCACGGCCCATCAAAGAATGTGAACTTGCGCATCGATTATATCAGCCGGACGATGCTTGCCAATCTTCCCGACCTGTTGATCGACTTGCTGGAAATCGCCTCCTATGTCTATTGCGCCGACCAGCGACTGGACCGAGGAACCGATCAATTTTCGAAGTTCGGCGAGAACTGGCGGCGCAGCCTGAAGTTTTTGATCCCGGTGCGAGAGCTGCAGGTTTGGCAAGATAGCGAAGTCTTGGACGCACTCAGCGACACGCTGGGGTTTCTTTCGGACGACACCTATTCGTTTGAGTTTTGGCAGGCAAAAACTCCGACCCAGCCGAAGGAACTTTATTTTCACGACTTGATCGACCCTGAAGATGAGCACGACGGCGTTGCTCTCTTTTCTGGCGGGGTCGACTCTTTCGCGGGTGCGGTGACAGACTTGGTCGCAAATGGTCGGTCGCTCACTCTTGTCGGCCATTATTCGTCGACCAAGGTTCGGAGTGTGCAGGAACACCTGATTGCCGAACTGAAGCGAAGGGGCCACGAGCAACGTCTGTCGTTTATACCGGTCTGGGTAAGCAACGAGAACGTCACAGCGCGGGAATTCACGCAACGGACGCGTTCGTTCCTTTTCGCGTGCCTCGGCATGGTCGTCGGGCAGATGTCTGGCAAGGACACGTTCAGTTTCTATGAGAACGGCGTGGTCAGCATCAACCTCCCGTTGGCCGGGGACGTGATCGGCGGTCGGGCAACTAGGACGACCCACCCGAAGGTACTTCGCGGACTTGAAGGCCTGTTCTCGCTCCTGCTGGATAGGCAGATCCGGATTCAGACGCCTCTCCAATGGATGACCAAGAAGGAGGTGACCCAGCTGATCGATGCCGGAGGGATGGTCGACCTGTTGAACAAGACCGCCAGTTGTACGCGGCCGCGAAAATGGAACGAGAAGCAGAAGCACTGTGGCCTTTGTTCGCAGTGCATCGACCGTCGCTTCGGCATCCTGGCGGCTGGGCTGGGGGCATACGAGGCCCCAGACCTTTACATGAACGACCTGCTTCTTGCGAACCGTGACGATGGCGGCGAACTTCGGATGGCGCTGGCCTATTGACGTTGCCCCCAACTTTTATCCAGCGTGAGCGAGACCCCGGGTTTGAGTTT
>CALAHL010000664.1 GCA_937891725.1 uncultured Rhodospirillaceae bacterium
CGTCATCATCTTCGACGATCACGCCGACATCGTCGTCGAGCGCCGGTATGTCGTCGTCATCACCGTCGTCATCGGTTGCGACGGGCTTGACCTTGACGACATCGTCGTCCTCGTCCTCGTCGTCCGGGACAACCGCGACGACCTCATCGTCGTCGAGCTCATCCTCCAGCTCGTCCTCGTCCTCGTCGTCCTCCTCTTCAGCCTCTTCGGCCTCCGCTTCGGGTTTCGGTTTACGAGGAGCCTCCGCCGGAATCTGACGGGACCGGCGACTCTTCAGGACGGCCTCTGGGTCGAACGGCGCCTGACAACTGGGACAGACGATCGGTGACTTGAGGAAATCGTAATATCGGGCACCGCACGACTGACACAGTCGCTTGATACCCCATTCCGGTTTGACCACGATATACGCTCCGGGTCTATGCAATGGGCCTGTTCGGGTGGAAAGTCCCGATCGAACGAAACATCCATCCTCCGCGGGACATCCGCGCGGCGTGGCGGCGGAATATCCACGATCAAGAGAGCATGTCAAAGCCAAATTTTCAAACAGCCCCCGACCTGACCCCAAAACCCGACCCGAACTGGTGGCATGCGCATGCTCTGCGGGCTTATCAGAAAGGGTTATTGGGCAGGGCCCGTTGGCTTGGCAGGATCGGACAGATCGTCGATCCCGCACACCTGCCATCGGCGGCGATCGAGGGTCACGGTTTCTTTCAGACAGCCCAAGCAAAGCCCGCACTTGCGGCGTTTGGGCGCTGTCTCCGGCTGCGTCCGGACCATGGTGGAAGCTGGGATATGATCGCCGTGCTCCTGCATGTCCAAGGGGATCGAGCGGCGGCGGCGGCGGCGGCCGGGCGGTTCATTCTGACGGCACCGGACGACCCGGCGGCAGGCCACAAACTTTTTCACATGCTGCGGGCCGAGTTGCGGGATCCGGAGGCGGAAAAGTGGTTGCGGCGGGCCTATCTCGCCAGTCGGGCCGCCCGGACCGCCATCGAAACGGAGGCAGAGCGCGACGAACGGGCGGTCTCGATTGGGTTTGATCTGGGGATGCTGCTGCTGTCGAAATACCGGTGGGATGAGGCATGGCGGTGGTACAATCTGCGTCTTCAGCGTGCCACCCCAAAGCCTGATCGGACCAGATATCCTCAGCCGTTTTGGACCGGCGCAGCAGATCCGTCGGCGCATCTGTTGGTTTGGGGCGACCAGAATATCGGTGATGAAATGCAGTTCGCCCAGATTCTTCCCGAACTGCGTCCAAAAGTTCGGCGAGTTACGCTGGAATGCGACGCTCGACTCGCCCCGTTGTTCCAGCGCAGCTTTCCGTGGCTCGACGCGGTGCCGCGCGGAGAGTCGCCGCCTCAGGGTCCGTTCGATCTGCAATGCCCGTCTGGCCATCTTGGGGGCTTGTTCCGCTCCGACGCACGGTCCTTCGCGACTCGCCCCCAGGGGCCCTGGCTGAGACCGGATCCGGACAAGGTGGCGCGCCTGCGGGAACGGTATCTGCATGCCTCGGGCGGGCGGCCGGTGATCGGGGTCGCCTGGAAATCGAAGAACATCAATTTCCAGGGCAAGAACCTGCCGCTTCCTGCCTGGGGGTCGGTGCTCAAAACCGACGGGGCCATGTTCCTTTCGGTGCAATACGGCGATGTCGGTGCCGATCTGGCCGACGTCGAGACGCAGCTGGGGGTCCGCATTCCTAGGGATGCCGATATCGACCCGATGGTTGACCTCGACGGGTTCGCGGCTCAGCTGGCGGCACTCGATCTGGTGATTTCCACCTCCAACTCGACGGTGCACCATGCCTGTGCGCTCGGCCGTCCGGTCTGGACCATGGTGCATGTGCGCCCGGACTGGCGGTGGGGGATGCGCGGTGAGCGGTCGCCCTGGTTTCCAAGCCTGCGGCTCTACCGTCAGGTGGAGCGGGATAACTGGACCCCGGTGGTGCAACGGGTCGCGGGCGATCTTCGGGCCTGGATCGACGCGAGGCCCGCCGACCGATCCGGATCGCCCGGGTCGAATTAGCGCCCGGATCATGCTACCAGCCACCTAATAACGTACCCCCGAACCGATCGAGCCCGTCATGTCGCAAACCCACGCCGCCCACCCGCTGGTCTCCCGCCGCGCGAAACCGCTGACCGGCACCTGGAAAGTGCCCGGCGACAAGTCGATCTCGCATCGATCCCTGATTCTCGGCGGGATGACCGTCGGAGAGACCACGATCGAGGGCTTGCTGGAAGGCGAGGACGTGATCGCCACTGCCGATGCCATGCGTGCTTTCGGGGCCAAAATCACGCGGGACGGCCACGGCATCTGGCGGGTGCACGGCTGTGGGGTCGGCGGATTGGCCGAGCCGGAGATGGTCGTCGATTGCGGGAACTCCGGGACCGGTGTCCGTCTGCTGATGGGTGCTGCGGCCGGGCAGCGGATCACCACCGTCTTCACCGGCGACGCTTCCCTGAGGCGACGTCCGATGGCGCGGGTTTCGATTCCGCTGGGTCAAATGGGCGTCCGGTTCGAGGGGCGCGAGGGCGGACGCTTGCCGATGGCGGTGATCGGGCCCGAGGTCCTGATGCCGATCGAGTACACCCTGCCGGTGGCCTCTGCGCAGGTGAAATCGGCGATCCTGCTGGCGGGATTGGCGGCACCGGGTGAAACCACGGTGATCGAGCCGCACCCGACCCGCGATCATACTGAGACCATGCTGCGCCATTTCGGTGCACAGGTACGGATGGCGGAACTGGAGGGCGGCGGCCGCCGGATCACGGTGGTCGGACAACCCGAGTTATCGCCGCGTCCGGTGATCGTGCCGGCCGACCCGTCTTCGGCGGCGTTTCCCGCCGTGGCGGCGTTGATCACCGAGGGCTCGGACATCACGCTTACCGGTGTTGGCACCAATCCGTTGCGGTTCGGGCTGTTCGAAACCCTGGTCGAAATGGGCGCGGACATCACCTTCCTCAATCCGCGCATTGAGGCGGGAGAGCCGGTCGCGGATCTGCGGATCAAAGCCGGCCCACTGAAGGCAATCGACGTGCCGGCCGACCGCGCACCCTCGATGATCGACGAATATCCTGTGCTGGCGATGGCGGCGACCCAGGCGGAGGGGACCACGGTAATGCGCGGTCTGGGGGAGTTGCGGGTCAAGGAAAGCGACCGGTTCGCCGCCACCCTGAACGGACTTCTGGCCTGCGGCGTGCGGGCGGAGGCCGACGGCGACGACCTGATCGTGCACGGCGCCGGCAATGGGGTGGCAGGCGGGGCGACCATACCGGTCGATCTCGACCACCGGATCGCGATGGCATTCCTGGTCCTCGGATGCGTCGCGGAAACCCCGATTGAGGTTGACGACGCGGCCGCGATCCGGACATCGTTTCCGAACTTCCTGGATCTGATGAATGGGGCAGGTGCGGAGATTGCTCCGCCAAACTGAGGCCGGCGGGACGTTGCCGGGACAGACTT
>CALAHL010000665.1 GCA_937891725.1 uncultured Rhodospirillaceae bacterium
GATGACGTCATAAATCTTCGAACCGGAAGCTATAGGGCCATGATTGCGGGGGTTGGGAGTCGACCCGGCACAGAAATACAGGCATCACTCATCAGAAGCCATTGTTGCTACAATACTGCTGTAGGGTCTCGCAACGGGAGACTCTAAGGAATCTGGCTCGATCACCAAGGGACGTGCAATGCTTGAGACCATCACGCTGACGGCCGGAGAGATGACGGCAACCGTCGCTCCCAGTCTGGGAGGGCGGATCACGCGGTTTGCTCGGGCGGGGGTTGACCTTTTTACGCCGGTTGATGACGACGCCACCGACCCGAGCGGCGCGATCTCCGGCGGCTGCTATCCGCTGGTGCCGTGGAGCAACCGAATCCGAGACAGTCGTTTCACCTTTGAGGGCACGCGGGTAAATCTAACACCGACAGAAGCCGCCTCGGGGAGCGCCATCCATGGTCATGGCAATCGCCGAGCCTGGACGGTGGCGGGTGTGGCGGGTGAAAGCGTACGCCTGACCTACAATCATGCGGCCGGCGCGGAGGGCTGGCCCTATCCGTATCAGGCCGAACAGACGATCCATTTGTCCGAGGAAGGTCTGTCGATGACCTTGGCCTGCACCAATACCGGCGACACCAGAATGCCGGTCGGTTTGGGTCTGCATCCATATTTCCCAACACACGGCGATGTCGGGTGGTGGTTTGCCGCCGGGAATGCCTGGCCACCGGTCGAAGGGAAGTTTCCGACCGGTGCTACCGGCATTCCGGAACGTCTCAATTTCTCAGAGCCAAAGCCCGCAGTGATGGGATTGGATCAGGGCTTCGGCGGCTGGGATGGTTCGGCGCATCTGATCTGGCCCAAGGCAGGCCTCGGCCTGTCGATCACCGGCGGGGCCAATCTTGAGCACCTGATCGTGTATTCGCCGGAAGACAGGGATTATTTCTGCGTCGAACCGGTCAGCCATGCGATCGATGCCGTCAATCTGGTGATGAAGGACGTGGAAGGCACCGGTTTTCGTGTACTCGATCCGAAGCACAGATTTGCCGCAACGGTTCGGTTCACGGTCAACCTGTTTAACTGAGGTATTATAATACCGCTAATGCAATGGCTATGATTTTTAGGCGTTTTTCCGCTTGACCCGTGAAACTCCGTGCGTCATACATCGCGCTTCCTGGCGTGACCGGTAGCTCCGGCCCGCGCCCCAACGTTTCTCGAATGATATGGGTGATCGCAATGCGAACCTACTCGGCAAAGCCGAGCGATATTGAGAAGAAGTGGATCATGGTCGATGCCGAAGGCCTCGTCCTCGGTCGGCTCGCTTCGATTATCGCTAAGTACCTGCGCGGCAAGCATAAGCCGACCTTCACTCCGCATATGGATTGTGGCGACAACGTCATCGTCGTGAATGCGGAGAAGGTCAAGCTGACCGGCAACAAGCGCAACCAGAAGACCTATTACTGGCACACCGGCTATCCGGGCGGCATCAAGTCGCGCACGGCGGCCAAGTTGCTGGACGGCGACCATCCCGAGCGGGTGGTGACCAAGGCTGTTGAGCGGATGATCACGCGTGGCCCGCTCGGCCGTAAGCAGATGTCCAATCTTCGGGTCTATGCTGGCACCGAGCATCCGCATGAGGCACAGCAGCCAGAAATGCTTGATGTCGCGGCCATGAACCCAAAGAATGCGAGGTAAGCGATGTCGATGGAAACCGAAAACGCCCCCGCTGAGGGTCTCGACAAGCTGGCTGAACTGGGTGGTTCCGCCGCTGTTGAAGCGCCGATCAAGCGTGAGCCGGTGATTGACCAGCTCGGCCGTTCCTATGCGACCGGTCGTCGGAAGAACGCGATTGCCCGTGTGTGGCTGAAGCGTGGCGGTGGTCGTATCATCGTCAACGGCAAGGATCAGGCTCAGTATTTCGCCCGTCCGGTGCTGCAGATGATCATCAACCAGCCGTTCGGCGTGACCGAGCGGAAGGGCCAGTACGATATCTTCGCGACCGTGACCGGTGGCGGTCTCTCCGGTCAGGCCGGCGCGCTGCGCCATGGCATCAGCCAGGCGCTGACCCGGTACGAGCCGGATCTTCGCCCCGCACTGAAGAGCCACGGCTTCCTGACCCGTGACCCGCGTGCGGTCGAGCGGAAGAAGTACGGTAAGGCCAAGGCCCGTAAGAGCTTCCAGTTCTCCAAGCGCTGATCTCCACGGCGAAGAAATTATGGCAAGGGCCGTCCTTCGGGGCGGCCCTTTTCGTTGTGTCGAAGCCGGCGGTTGA
>CALAHL010000666.1 GCA_937891725.1 uncultured Rhodospirillaceae bacterium
CGGAACGGGGGCACGCCGCCATATTCGAAGACACGACCGGGCCCGGCGTTATAGGCGGCCAGCGCGAAGATGATGTTGCCGTCGAAAGTGTCGAGTTGGGCCGCGAGGTAGCGCGCGCCGCCATGCACCTGCAGATAGGGGCTCGAGAAGTATTCCGGGTTGATGCCGAGATCGCTGGCGGTGCCCGGCATGATCTGGGTGAGACCATAGGCGCCAACGGGAGAACGGGCATCGATGGTGAAGCGGCTTTCCTGCCAGATCAGGGCTTGCAGGAGCGCGCGCCATTGGACGGGCGTGAGGCCTGCGCGGGTCACACCGGCAAAGCCGCTGGTCTCCTGGGCCACGCGGATGATGAGCTCCTCAACGTTCTCCGCGGCGTCGCCGAACATCTGCGCGCCGCCCGGGTTGGGGTCGATCTCGCCCGTGCCATAGACCGCCTCGACGGAGCGGTCGGGATCGCCGCTGCCGCCTTCCAACCCCGAGACCATGGCGGGCAAGCCCTGACCCCCGAAGCTGGTCTGGGCGTCGAGGATGCGTTGCAGGGTGGCAAGCTGCTCCCGTTCGATCTCGGCAATGAGTTCGCGCACAGCCAGCTTGTCCGCTTGCAGGGCCAGATCGGCCTCGCGGTCGCCCGTCTGGACGATGTCGCGCGCGGTCAGCCCGCTGTCATCGGTTGGCACGCCTTGGGCGGCAACGAGACCCGGCAGCAGACAAAACGCGAGGAGGTGGGGGAGCCTAGACGTCAATGCCGCCCTCCGGCGCGCCGAGCGGTGCGAAGGTGCAATCCGGGGCTGTCGTGCCCGCGGCACTTGTCGCGGCGAGAAAGGAAAAGCAGTTGGCCTGCGGTTCTCGATACTGCGCACAAGAGGCGAGCAGGCCGAGGGCGGCAAGGGACAAGAGAATACGGATCATGAAAGCCTCCAGAAGTCCGGGCGGTCGCGGTAATCGGCGCCGACGAGTGCCTCGCCCTTCTCCATGCCACCGAGGATGGTGAGCGTGGGACCAAGGGCACTCAGATCGGCATCGACGACGATCGAGCCCTGGTCGTCGCGGATCAGCGCCAAGCGGCTGTTGCTGCCCGTGTTGAGAAGGACGTCGAGCTCCTTCTCCGTGAGGTTCAGCATGGCGTAATCCGAGGCACTGGCGCGGATATTGGGCAGCAGGATCTGCGTCGGAACGGCTTCGACGATGGTCTTGCCGGTCCGGGTGCGCTCGAGCTGGCTGGCGTATTGCGTCATCATCACCGCGACGGTGTTCTGCTTGCGCGCGGTCACCAGCCAGTTCGACAGCCGCTCGGCGAAATATGCGTTGTCGAGCGCCTTCCAGGCCTCGTCGATCACGATGATGGTGGGGCGGCGATCCTCGATCTCGCGCTCGACGCGGCGGAAGAGATAGGAGAGGACCGCCATCCGTTCCTTGTCGGCCTCGCTGTCGAGAATGCCGGTCAGATCGAAGCCCACGACATCGCCCTTGAGCGAGAACGTGTCCTCGAGGCTTTGCCCGAAGATCCAGCCATAGCGGCCGTCCTCGGTCCATTCGAGCAGGCGCTGGTGCAGATCGCCGCCATCATCGGTGGAAACGAAGAGCGATGCGAAATCCCGCCAGTTCCGCAAGGCGGGGTTGGTGGCCTGCGCGTTCTGGCGCACGACCTCCTGGATGCGGTTGGTCTGCGCCGGGGTCAGGGGCTTGTCGGCGCGGTAGAGCAGCGTTGTGAGCCA
>CALAHL010000667.1 GCA_937891725.1 uncultured Rhodospirillaceae bacterium
CGCCGGTGTGGTGATCATCTCGATCGCCCGCCAGGGGGTCAGCGGCTGGGCGCTGGTGCGCTCGGTCTTCAACAAGGCGGCGGCCATCGGCCTGCTGTCGGGCCTGCTGTTCGCGTTCGCCTCCCTGTGTCTGCGGCAGGGCAGCCTGTCGCTCGGCCATCCGAACTTCCTGGTGGCGGCCTCCAGCACCCTGGTCACCGTGATCCTGATCCAGACGGTGTGCCTGGGCGTTTTCATCCTCTGGACCCGTAGGGCGGAGCTGAAAGCGATCGCGACGACGTGGAAGGCCTGCTGGTTCGTCGGGTTGACCAGCGCCATAGGTTCCGCCGGCTGGTTCACCGCGATGACCATCGAGCGGGCGGCCTATGTGAAGGCGCTGGGCCAGATAGAGTTCGTCTTTGCCATTGCCGTCTCGACCCTGATCTTCAAGGAAAAATCCACCCCGCGCGAGCTGTTCGGGATGTGCCTGGTGGCGGCGGGGATCGTGGTTCTGCTGCTGTATGCGGATTGAGGTTTCCGGCCAACTGGATTAAAACCCCGCCATGACAGACGAAACGCGCAAGCAGTTGTGGATTGAGAAGCCCTGGGTCCGCGGGACCGTGAACGGGGTGTTCTTCGGTGTGGCCCTGGCCGTGATCAACGTGATGGGATGGTTCGGCGAGGCCCGTCCGCTGACCCAGGACGCGGTCGTCGAATACATCCTGGCCGGAATCGTATTCGGCTTCGTGGTCTACATTCTGCAGTTCTGGAAAGAGACCCGGCGCATGAAGGCCGAAGCGCTCGCCCGCGACGCGCAAGAGAAGAAGGAGCGGGAGGAGTAACGTCCCCTCCCGCCCGATAGGTTATCAGCCAATCGCATCGGCGAAGAATTCCAGCGTCCGCTCCCGGGCGATCTTGGCACTGGTCGGCTCCGAGCTGCCGCGCTGATCGCAGTTGAAACCGTGGCCGGCCGGGTAGATGTGCACCGGAAGCTCCGGATGCGCGTCCTTGACCTTCTGAACCTCGTCCATCGGGATGGCGTGGTCCTGCTCACCGAAGTGCAGGATCACCGGGCATTTCGGCTGCTCGCTCGCGAACCCGCCGATGCCGCCGCCGTAGTAGGAGCCCACCGCCGCGATGTTTTCGATCCTTGTGGCCGTCAGCCACGCCAGCGCGCCGCCCCAGCAGTAGCCGACCGCGACAACCTGGCCTGCGGACCGCACGGCATCCGCCGAGGCCTTGATGTCGAGCAGGGCGGCGTCGTTGCTCGACTGACCCTTGAGCTCGCGTCCCTTGGTGACGTCGTCCTCGTCATAGCCGAGCTCGATTCCCGGCTGAATCCGGTCGAACAGGGCAGGGGCGATCGCCAGATAGCCGTCCTTGGCGTAGCCGTCCGCGATCGCGCGGATGTGGCTGTTCACCCCGAAGATCTCCTGGATCACCACGATCCCGCCCTTCGGCTTGCCCGAAGGCTGTGCCAAGTAAGCCCCGAACTCGTGGCCGTCCTCGGCTTTCAGTTTCAGCATGTCGGCCATAGTTCATTCTCCAGCAGTTCGATGACGCTCGCCGCGAGGGTACAGAGGTGGATCGAGGAACGGAATAGGGGATTGGAGTAGGAAGTGACGTGTCGCGCGACGTCGACGCTAGACGTTGAACCGGAAATGGAACACGTCGCCGTCCTTGACCAGATAGGTGGCGCCCTCGACACGCATCTTGCCGGCTTCCTTCACCGCACTCTCACCGCCCAGGTTGACGAAGTCCTCGCTTGCGATGGTCTCGGCCCGGATGAAGCCGCGTTCGAAGTCGGTGTGGATCTCGCCGGCGGCCTCGGGGGCGGTCGCACCTCTCCTGACGGTCCAGGCGCGGGCCTCCTTGGGGCCGACCGTGAAGAAAGTGATCAGGTCGAGCAGCGCGTAGCCCTCGCGGATCAGCTTGGCGAGACCGGCTTCCTCCAGACCCAGATCTGCGAGGAATTCCGCCTTCTCCGCCGGATCGGACAGCTGTGCCACCTCGCTCTCGATCGCGGCCGAGATCACCACGGTGCCGGAGCCTTCGGCCGCCGCCATCTCGGCCACCTTGTCGGACAGCGCGTTGCCG
>CALAHL010000668.1 GCA_937891725.1 uncultured Rhodospirillaceae bacterium
GATGACCAACGCCGTCTTGACGTTGGATACCAACGGCGCCGCAGTCAGTTTCGACGTCAGGAACCGCTGGAAGGCGTCCCAGTCCTTGGACACGATCTTGAGCAGAAAATCAGCCTCGCCCATCATCATGTGGCACTCACGCACTTCGGGCCAGTGATTGACCTGCTCCTCGAACCGGGCGAGGTCTCCCTCGGCCTGGCTTGTCAAACCGACATGGGCAAAGATCGTCACCGTGAAGCCCAGATGCTCTGGCGACACATCCGCGTGGTAGCCGCGAATGAAACCGGCGTCCTCCAGCGCCCGAACCCGCCGCAGGCAGGGTGGCGCCGAAATTCCGGCACGGTGCGCGAGCTCCACATTGGTCATCCGCCCATCATCCTGCAAATCCCGCAGAATACGGCGATCTATACGGTCGAGCTTGACGCGGCGCATCGCGTCCTCCAGTGCTGATTAGGTGTGGGACCTTCAATGGCCCGTCCGAGATGCGGTGGACGGAAGCCGTCGAAGGCCATGCGAAAGCTTCGACTGAAATAGGGGCGCGGCACGCGTAAAGCAAGATTGTTTCGTTTTCGTGTTATAATTATGCGCCCCCACATCATAAAAATGCTGAGTCTCAGCCGCATTTCGCTTCTGTTCGCCGCCCATCGCCAGCTTTGGACACTATGAATGACCGCTGCATCACGATCCGATGATCTGACCTGGGTCCTCACCGACGGGACGATCGGGATGCAGGTTCAATGTCTCGGACTGGCCACTGCGGCGGGACTCACACCGATCGTAAAGCGCATTGAGCCGAGTTTGCTCCTACGGCTTTTTCCGAGACTCGGCGAGGCCCCCGGCATCACGGCCGCTGCTGGCGGTGACCCGCTGGTAGCCCCATGGCCGGACGTGGTGATTTCGTGCGGTCGACGGACAGCCGGCGCCGCTCTGGCAATTCGTCGCAAGGCCGCAGCAGATCCGACAAATACTGCGCCCCCGCCGCTTCTCGCACATATTCAGGACCCAAGGATTGATCCGAATGTGTTCGATCTGCTGGTGGTCCCCCTGCATGACCCGGCCCGAGGACCGACTGTCGTGAACACATTGGGCGCGCTCAACCCCCATGACCCGGCGCGTCTGTCTGCGGCGGCTGAAGCGCTCGATCCCGCAATTCAAGATCTCTCCCGACCCCGGATCGCGGTGAGCGTGGGAGGCAGCAACAAGCGGTA
>CALAHL010000669.1 GCA_937891725.1 uncultured Rhodospirillaceae bacterium
TCGTCGATCGACCACAACCACCCGGTCGCCGCTCTCGGTGTCGTCGGCCAGATCTGCAAATTTGGCCGCCAGATCCGCATTGGTGATCGACCGCTTGAACCGGGTCGGATAGGGATTGATCCCCATCTCGATCAGCCGGTCCAGCTTCTGGCGCCGGACCTCGGTCTGGTCGGAGGACAGGGCAGCCGGAGCGGTTTGGGTCTTGTCGGTCATCCGAAGATCCTAATTATCACGGGTACGGCCGTTGCGGAACGGGCCGCGATACCTATCAAACCCCCAGGACAAAGCCAAGCGCGCGGCGGCCCGGCGTTGCGTGGGTCAATGCCGGAAATGGCGCATCCCGGTCATCACCATGGCCAGGCCCGCCTCATCTGCGGCCTTGATGACCTCCTCGTCGCGCATCGAGCCACCCGGTTGGATCACTGCGGTGGCACCGGCCTCGGCCACCGTCAGCAGGCCGTCGGCGAACGGGAAGAACGCATCGGAGGCGGCAGCCGATCCTTTGGTCCGAGGCTCCGCCCAACCGGCTGCTTCCGCCGCGTCGAGCGCCTTTTGAGCCGCAATGCGAGCGCTGTCGATTCGGCTCATCTGCCCTGCACCGATCCCGGCGGTCGAGCCGTCTTTCACGTAGACGATGGTATTGGATTTCACATGTTTGCCGATCCGGAACGCGACCAACAGGTCCCGCATCTCCTGCTCCGTCGGTGCGCGCTTGGTGACCACCTTCAGTTGGTCCCGGCTGACGCGTCCCGAGTCACGGGACTGGACCAGCAGCCCGCCCGCGATCGACTTGATCACCTGACCTTCCGCTGTCGGGTCGGCCATCGCACCTGTGCGTAGCACTCGCAAGTTTTGCTTCTTCGCCAGGATCAATCGTGCGTCCTCGTCAATCTCCGGAGCGATGATCACCTCGGTGAAGATCTTGGCGATCCGCTCGGCCGTGGCTCCGTCCAAACTCCGGTTCATGGCCACGATCCCTCCAAAGGCGCTGACCGGGTCGCAGGCCAAGGCCGCGATCCATGCGGTTGTCAGATCTTCGCCGACCGCCACGCCGCACGGATTGGCATGCTTGATGATGGCAATGGTCGGCTCTTCGAACTCGCTCACCAGTTCGAAGGCGGCGTCGGTGTCGTTCAGGTTATTGTAGGACAGTTCTTTGCCCTGCAGCTGCTCTGCCGAGGTCACGCCGGGCCGAGGGTCGCCGGTGCGATAAACCGCAGCCTGCTGATGCGGGTTCTCACCATAGCGCAGGATTGTGGGGGCCGTGCCGGCGATGGTCAGGCGGCGCGGGAAGGCCGGGCCCAACTCGGAGGCGAGCCAGCCGGCGATCGCGGCATCATAGGCGGCCGTGCGAGCATAGGCGGTGGCGGCCAGCCGCCGACGCAGTTGCAGGCTGGTCTTTCCGTCATAGGCCTCCAATTCACCCAGAATGAGGTTGTAGTCCTGCACGTCGACCACGACCGAGACGAAATCGTGGTTTTTCGACGCGGCCCGAATCATGGCGGGGCCGCCGATATCGATGTTCTCGATCGATTCGTCCCAACCGGCATTCCGCGCGCGGGTTGCCTCAAACGGATAGAGGTTGACCACCAACAGGTCGATGCCACCGATCCCGTGATCGGCCATGGCGCTGGTATGGCTTTCCAAGTCACGTCGTCCCAACAGACCGCCGTGGATCACCGGGTGAAGGGTCTTGACCCGACCGTCCATGATTTCGGGAAAGCCGGTCCGCTCCGCAACCTCGACCACCGGGACATCGGCGTCCGCCAAGGCCTTCGCGGTGCCGCCGGTGGACAGGATTTCGATGCCCCTTTTAGAGAGAGCACGGGCGAAATCCACCAAACCGGTCTTGTCGGACACGGAGATCAGGGCGCGGGTGACGGGAACCAGATCGAGATCGGACACGGCAGTGTCTCCAAAACGGTCAAGGATGGGATCACGGCTTATCCCTCAGGGCGTCCCGCGCCGTCAACCGGACACAGTTCGGACACTCAGATGCGTCTGGCACCGGCTCGGTCCGAGATTTCGGAACACCGACCAAATCACCCGTGACCGGTCTTCGGCGGCGGATTCCGGCCGACCGGCGTCGAAGGTTGGCCTTCCGGCAGAACCCCCTGCTTTTTGAGGCGGGACTCCCGGATGCCGATATAGGTGGCGCTTCCGAAGATCATCGCACCACCCACATAGGTCCAAACGTCCGGCAACTCGGAGAAGATCAGCCAGCCGAGGATCGAGGCCCAGATCAGCTTGCTGAAATCCACCGGCAGGACCACCGAGGCGTCCCCCAGTTTCAATGCCTGGTTCATCGCGGTCTGGGCAATGGTGCCGACGATTCCGATCGCGAACAACCAGCTGAGTTGTTCCAGATTTGGCCAGGTCCAATGCGGAAAGGCCGCGACCAGACAGATCGGCGCCAGGAATATGCTGGCATAGGCGGTGATGGTGACGCTGGATTCCGTGCGGGTCAGGATCTTGATCATCATCAGCGCACAGGCCCATACCACGGAGGACCCGAGCACCAGGAGCGGGCCGAGACCGACCTCGATCACGCCTGGCCGCAGGATCACCAGCGCGCCGAGGAACCCGATCGCGATCGCCGTCATGCGCCGCAGTCGAACCGCCTCTCCCAAGACTACAGTCGCCAAAAGGGTGGCGAAGATCGGGGCGGTGAATCCGAGGGCCGCGACGGTGGCCAGCGGCGTGATGGTCAGCCCATAGAAAAACATCAGCATCGCAGCGCCGTTGAATACGCCCCGCCAGGCGAACAGTTTGACCTTGGTCGTTCGCAGCGGGGTTATTCCTTGTCGCAGGAAGATCGGTGCCAGCGCCACGAAACCGAAGACCACCCGGAAGAACGCAATCTCGAACGCGTGCATGTCCGCGCCGACGTGCTTGATCGCCGTGTGCATGATGCTGAACGCCAAGGACGCGATCGCCATCATCAGCATCCCGACCACAGGGGCCGGAATCGGCAGGCGTTTTTTGACGGATGAGGGGTTAATTGGCTCTGACACGTCCGCAACCTAGGCCGCGAAGCCTTCGGTCACAAGCCGATGATTGGGCAGGTCACTGATGACGGACGGGGGGATGGTGGGGTCTGCCTATCCACTCACGTTCACCGCCCCGACCGCCCACGCGCCGTCGGAATAGCGTTCAATGATGGTAAGGGACAAGGTGTCGACCTTGAGTCGCAAGGCGGTGGCGGGGCTCAGATCCAGGGCGTGCGCGACCGCCGCACGAATGGTGCCTCCATGACAGACAGCGATAATGTTGCCCTTGCCGCGCGCGTTGCTTCGCCGTTCCAGCATTGGGCCGACACGCGCGCAGAGGTCGGCGAAGCTTTCGCCGCCAGGGGGGGCCAGATCGGCGGGGGTCAGCCAGAACCGGCGGCTTTCCTCCGGGCGTTCCTTGGCGATCTGATCATGGCTCCGGCCCTGCCAATCGCCGAAATCCTGCTCGATCAGGTCGGGTTCCT
>CALAHL010000670.1 GCA_937891725.1 uncultured Rhodospirillaceae bacterium
CCTCCAGCAGCGCGTCCGGCAGGGCGCGTGGCACGCCAAAGGTTTCGACCACGCGTGCAAACGCCCGGTCGGAGGCACGGTCAATCGGGCGCCCCGCATACGCGCGATCCAGCCGATCACGCAATCGATCCAACGCGGAGTGGACCTGAGCCTGCTCGGAGTCATCGATCGCGTCATCGGCCAAGCGGCAGAACGCGTAAAGCGCATAGGCCGGATCGCGGACCGCACGCGGCAGCAGCAGTGAGGCGTTATAAAAACTGCGGGAGCCTTGGCGGATCAGGGCTTTGCACGACGTGATATCGGCATCAGCCTGGAAGATTTCATAGGGATTGGTCTGCCTTGATCGTCCAGCCTGTCCCATATGCTGGGGCATAAGTCGTGCCTCGCGCTGTTTCGCCGCAGCGGAAAGGGTAGCGGCTAGTGGTTGCCGGAACCGTCAACGAAACGATACAGTTTTGCCCATGACAAACAAGCCCTCACCTGCCGCCTCGTCGTCCAAGTCCCCCCAGGACTCCAAGCAGCCGACAGCCGTTGTAATCGGCAGCGGGTTTGGGGGGCTGGCCGCTGCAATTCGGTTGTCCGCTCGCGGCTACAAGGTCACGGTTCTGGAACGGCTTCACGGCCCCGGCGGTCGTGCGTTGGTCGAGGAACGGGACGGGCACATCTTCGATCTTGGCCCGACGATCATCACCGCACCCTATCTGTTCGAAGAGTTGTGGGCGTTGTGCGGCAAAACCCTGTCCGACGACGTCAACCTTGTCCCGATGGACCCGTTCTACCAGATCCGGTTCGATGATGGCCGGGTGTTCAATTACACCGGCGACATCGACCAAATGCGCGCAGAGGTGGCCAAGTTCAATCCGGCGGATGTCGACGCCTACAACCGCTACCTCAAGGTCAGTGAGACGATCTACAAAACCGCATTCGAGGATTTGGCGGCCGTTCCGTTCGACTCCCTCTGGTTCACGCTGAAATGCGCGCCGGAGATGATCAAGCTGGACGGGCATCGCACGGTGTTCGGCAAAGTGTCCGACTACTTCTCCGATCCGTCGCTGCGGACGGTGTTCAGCTTTCATCCGCTGCTGATCGGCGGGAACCCGCTGACGACCACGGCCTATTACTGCCTGATCGCGCATCTGGAGCGGCTGCACGGGGTGCATTTCGCGATGGGCGGCACGGGCTCGCTGGTTAAAGGCATGGTCGGGTTGATTGAGGGTCAGGGCGGAGAGATCCGATACGACAGTGAAGTTTCGGGCATTCTGTCGAGCGAGGGGAAGGCAACCGGCGTGCGGCTTGCCTCCGGCGAGGAGCTGGCCGCCGATCTGGTGATATCGAACGCCGATTCCGCCTGGACCTACCGCCACCTGATGGACGGCAAACCCGCAAATCGCTGGTCACCCGCCAAGATCGACCGGACCAGCTATTCGATGGGGTTGTTCGTTTGGTATTTCGGCACCAAGACCAAGTTCGACGATGTCTACCACCACGTGATGCTGTTGGGTCCGCGGTATGAAGGGCTGCTGAAAGACATTTTCACCAACAAAAAGCTGACCGAGGATTTCAGCCTGTATCTGCACCGCCCTTCCGCCACCGACCCCAGCCTTGCGCCAGAAGGTGGAGATACGTTTTACGTGCTGTCGCCGGTTCCGAACCTGGATTCCGGCATGAATTGGGAGGAAGAAGGCGAACGCTATCGTGCCGCCATCCAAAAACGGCTGGAAGACACGATCATGCCCGGTCTGGGCGATGCCCTCAGCACCTCATTCTTTTTCACACCCAGGGATTTCGAGACGCGTTTTCTGTCGATGAAGGGGGCCGGGTTCGGGATGGAGCCGAAGCTGTTCCAAAGCGCGTGGTTCCGGCCGCACAATCGCAGCGAAGAGATGGAGAACCTGTTCCTGGTCGGTGCGGGCACCCATCCGGGCGCCGGTGTTCCGGGCGTGTTGTCTTCCGCCAAAATCCTCGACGAAATCGCCCCCGACCCGTCGGTTTTCCAGCGTTAAAGCAGATTGTTAGATGTCTCCGGTGGCGCGGGCGGCGCCTAAGCCACCGAATTTCCAGAGAATTTCCGGCGGATCATGAATTGCTGATACAGGATGATCGCAAGCCCGGTGATCAACGGCAGCGACCATAGGAACGGCGTCAGCGCCATCTCGGGCAGGAACCGCACGGCGCCGAAGGCGAAGAAGGCGGTGTAGACCGAGATGCCTGCGCCGACCAAACCTTTCACATGTTCCAGCTGCCAGTCGTAGCGCTTCACCTTCGGCTTATACAGGTACCAAAGGTTGGTCGCGACCGTCGCCAGCCCGACCATCGAAATACCGATCATCAACGGCATATCGACACGCGCGCCTTGGACCAGACAGTTCACCGACAGCACGAACAGCACAGCTTGTGAGATCGAATCCCAGGGCCCCCGCCCACGCGTAACCTTGTCCTTGACGCACCGGTCGCCATAGCGCGCCAGATTGATCGTCAGGAACGCCAGATACAGCATCATCCACCCGAAGATCGCCCGAATCGTCTCCG
>CALAHL010000671.1 GCA_937891725.1 uncultured Rhodospirillaceae bacterium
CTCGACCTTCTACATGGCGACCGGTTTTCACGGCTTCCACGTGATCGTCGGCACGATCTTCCTGGCGGTCTGCTGGTTCCGCGCGAAGGCTGGGCATTTCACGCCGGAGTCTCATTTCGGGTTTGAGGCGGCGGCCTGGTACTGGCATTTCGTCGACGTGGTCTGGCTGTTCCTGTTCCTGTGCATCTACTGGTGGGGCGCCTGATCACCCGGTGATCGGCTGGGTTCACTGACCTGAAACACCTTGGAGGGCGCGCTGATGTCGAACTACGGCGGCGCGCCTTCCGCGTTTTCGGCGGGTCTTGCCTGCAAGTGTCCGCGCTGCGGCAAGGGGGCGACCTTCGACGGATATCTGACCACCCGTGAGACCTGCGCGGTCTGCGGGTTGGACATCGCGAGTTACGACACCGGCGACGGACCCGCAGTCTTCATCATCTTTATCCTCGGGGCCCTTGTGGTTCCCATGGCCCTGTTGCTGGAGAGCCTTGCATCCCCGCCGTTATGGCTGCACGGACTCATCTGGGGCATCGTGATCCTCGGCGGTAGCCTTGCCCTACTTCGGCCGTTAAAGGGGGTGATGATCTGCCTGCAGTATCGCCACGGAACCCCGTCGCAATAGGCCCAGAGCAGGTTGCAGGGGCCGCATGTCGCACCCGGTTGCCAGCAAGGCCAGAACCCACGATGTAGACGGGTATTCTCAAAGGGGATCGCCCCGTCCAGGAGACTTTCATGACCAGCCGTTTCGGCTTTCGCCCGCGTCTCTTCCCGACGCTGTTCACCATCCCGGCCGTCATCATGATGTTGGGGCTGGGCACCTGGCAGGTGCAGCGCCTGATCTGGAAGACCGCCTTGATCGACCAGTTCGAGGCGCGGGTCACCAGCCCGGCCATCGCCCCGCCCGACATCACATCGGACGCGTTCCTGGCCTCGGTCGAGGATTGGCGCTATCGCCGCGTCGAGGCAACAGGCACGTTCTTGAACGACAAGGAACTGCATCTGATCGGGCAGACGTTCAAGGGGAATGCAGGTTTCCACGTTTTGACACCGATGGTGCTGGATAGTGGTCTCACCGTTTTCGTGAACCGGGGATGGGTGCCGCAGGATCGCCGCCGCGCAGCAGAGCGCCCGGCGACACTGATCGAGGGCGAAACAGCGGTCGACGGCCTGATTCAGCAGGCCAACCGGAAAGGCTACTTTGTCCCGGAGAACGAACCTCAGAACGATATCTGGTTCACCGTGCGCCCTAAGGAGATGGCGGAATTCCTCGGACTGACGGGTCCGGTTGCCCCCTATTACATCATTGAGCTCGGCCCGCTCGACGGTTCGCTGAAGCTGCCGTTCGGCGCCAATCGCGAAATCGATGTGCGCAACGAACATCTGCAATACGCCATCACCTGGTACCTGCTGGCCCTGACCCTGATTGTGGTCTACGTGCTGTGGCACCGCTCGATGGACCAGAAACAGCCGGACGCATGAGCATGGCCGAAGCCCCCCGCAATCACACCCCCGCCTTGGATGCCCTCGAAGACCGGTTCCGACGCCTGTCCTCGCTGCATGGCGCGTTGGGCGTTCTCGGTTGGGACCGCAATGTGATGATGCCGCCGGGCGGCGGAGCGGTGCGGGCGGAGCAGAGTGCGACGCTGAGCGTCATGGCCCATGAGATGCTGACAGCTTCTGAGGTAGGCGACCTTCTCGCGGATGCCGCCCACGAAGCCGTGAGCGGCGATCGTGCGGTCAATCTGGTGGAGATGCGGCGCCAACACGCCCATGCGACCGCTGTACCCTCCGATCTCGTTGAGGCCCTGTCGCGAGCGGCGAGCGCGTCCGAGGCGAAATGGCGGGTGGCGCGGGCCACATCCGATTTCTCGCTGGTCCGGGTGGAGCTGACCGAGGTGGTGCGGCTGACCCGCGAGGAGGCTGCCGCCAAGTCCGAGGCGCTCGGCACCTCCCCCTACGAAGCGTTGCTGGATCAGTACGAACCCGGCGGCTCGCTTCCGACGATCAACGCGTTGTTCTCGGTGCTCGAAGCCGAACTTCCGCCGATTCTGGAGGCGGTTCTGGACCGGCAGAGCAGGCTTCCGGCCCCGCAGGCGCCCGAGGGTCCGTTTCCCATCGAGGCACAGCGGGTCCTGTCCCGACAGGTCATGGAGATCCTGGGGTTCGATTTCGACCACGGACGGCTCGACGAAACCCTGCACCCGTTCTGCGGCGGCGTGCCGGACGATGTGCGGGTGACCACCCGGTTCTCGGAGGACGGGTTCGTCTCCGGGATCATGGGCGTGATCCATGAGACCGGGCATGCGCTCTACGAGCGCGGCCTGCCGCCGGAATGGCGCAATCAGCCGGCCGGCGATGCGCGCGGCATGGTTCTGCATGAGAGCCAGTCGCTCCTGATGGAGATGCAGGCCAGCCGGACGCCGGAGTTCCTCAGCTTCCTGTCGGGGGTCGCGCGCACCGCCTTCGGCGGCAACGGGTCGGCCTGGGAGCCGGAAAGCCTGCAGCGTCTCTATGCCCATGTGGAACGCGGTT
>CALAHL010000672.1 GCA_937891725.1 uncultured Rhodospirillaceae bacterium
GCGTAGATACCCTGGCCTTTCAGGTCATGCGGATAACCGACAACGGCCGCTTCCGACACCTTTGAATGGGCGACCAACGAGCTTTCGACCTCGGCGGTGCCCATGCGGTGACCGGAGACGTTGATCACGTCGTCGACCCGTCCGGTGATCCAATAGTAGCCATGCTCGTCCCGGCGGCAGCCGTCGCCCGAGAAATAGCGGCCGGGGAAGGTCGAGAAATAGGTCTGGAAGAACCGCTCGTGATCGCCGTAGACCGTCCGCATCTGGCCGGGCCAGCTGTCTGCGATGCAGAGATTGCCTTCGGTGGCGCCCTCGAGAACCTTGTTGTCGGCATCCACGATCACCGGTTCGACCCCGAAGAACGGCATGGTCGCGGATCCCGGCTTTAGTTTGGTGGCGCCGGGCAGCGGGGTTATCAGGATGCCGCCGGTCTCGGTCTGCCACCAGGTGTCCACGATCGGGCAGCGTCCGTCGCCGACCACGCGGTGGTACCAGTTCCAGGCTTCGGGGTTGATCGGCTCTCCGACCGAGCCCAGCAGACGGAGCGACTTGCGGCTGGTGCCCTTCACCGGCCCGTCCCCGTCCCGCATCAACGCGCGGATGGCGGTGGGGGCAGTGTAGAAGATGTCGACCTTGTGCTTGTCGACCACCTGCCAGCAGCGACTGTTGTCGGGATAGTTCGGCACCCCTTCGAACATCAGGGTTGTGGCCCCGTTCGCCAGCGGCCCGTAGACAATGTAGCTGTGCCCGGTGACCCAGCCCACGTCCGCCGTGCACCAGTAGGTTTCGCCCGGCTTGTAATCGAAGACCAACTCATGGGTCATCGAGGTATAGACCAGATATCCGCCGGAGGTGTGCAGCACCCCCTTCGGCTTTCCGGTCGAACCGGACGTGTAGAGAATGAACAGCGGATCTTCCGCCGCCATCTCGGTCGGCGGACAGTCCGGGGACGCTGCCGCCGTCACGTCGTGATACCAGTGGTCGCGACCGTCCTTCATCTCGACATCGCCGCCGGTGCGCTTGACCACGATCACGGTGGTGCAACTGGGGCAATGCTCAAGCGCTTTGTCCGCATTGGCCTTCAGCGGCACCTTGCGGCCGCCGCGCAGGCCTTCGTCTGCGGTGATCAGGGCATTGCTGTCGCAATCCTGAATCCGGTTCGCCAGGCTGTCCGGCGAAAAACCGCCGAACACGACCGAATGGATGGCGCCAATCCGGGCGCAGGCCAGCATGGCATAGGCGGCCTCGGGGATCATCGGCATGTAGATCGTGACCCGGTCGCCCTTCTTGATGCCCTGGTCCTTCATCGCATTGGCAAGGCGGCTGACCTGCTCGTGCAGGTCCCGATAGGTGATGTGCTTGTGTTCGCTGGGGTCGTCGCCTTCCCAGATGATGGCGGTCTGGTCCGCTTTGTCGGCGAGGTGCCGGTCGATGCAGTTGGCGGAGACGTTCAAAGTCCCGTCATAGAACCATTTGATATGCAGATCCGCCTCGGAAAAGGAGACGTCCTTCACTTTGGTATAGGGCTTGATCCAGTCGATCCGCTTGCCGTGCTCACCCCAGAACCCTTCCGGGTCCTTGATAGAGCGCGCGTACATCTCGTCGTATTTGGCCGCATCGATATGCGCGCCGGCGGCAATCTCGGCCGGGACGTCGAGGATGG
>CALAHL010000673.1 GCA_937891725.1 uncultured Rhodospirillaceae bacterium
GCGGCTGTCGAAACCATCGCGAAAAAGCCGATCAGGACGCGCGATCGATCCTGTTGGCGGTCGCGGAGGAGACGGACGGTGCGTTGCGGGCGGCCATCGACAAGGCGGTAGTCGCGGTCGAAGGCAGCCTGGCCCTGTGGTCGACCGCTCAAAACATCTGGTACGGCCTCTCACTCGGCTCCGTTCTTCTGCTGGCGGCGATCGGTCTTGCGATCACATTCGGTGTGATGGGCGTGATCAACATGGCCCATGGCGAGATGGTGATGATCGGCGCCTATGTGACCTTCCTGGTGCAGGAAGTCATCCGGACCCATGCGCCCTATCTGTTCGATGCCTCGCTTCTGATCGCCCTGCCGCTGGCCTTCGTGACGGCAGGATTGGTGGGGATCGCGATCGAGCAGGGCGTCATCCGCTTCCTGTATGGGCGCCCGCTGGAAACCCTGCTGGCCACCTGGGGGCTGTCGCTGATCCTGCAGCAGACCGTGCGCACCATTTTCGGTCCGACCAACCAGGAAGTCGGCTCACCGAGCTGGATGAGCGGCGCGTTCGAGCTGGGCGGGCTGACCCTGACCTACGGGCGGGTCTGGATCATTGTCTTCGCGCTGGTCACCTTCGCCTGCCTTGTCGTCGTGCTGCGCCGAACGTCCTTCGGCCTGCAGATGCGGGCGGTGACCCAGAACCGGCGGATGGCCGGCTCGATGGGCATCCGGACCACCTGGACCGACGCGCTGACCTTCGGTCTCGGCTCCGGTATCGCGGGGATCGCCGGCGTCGCCCTCTCGCAGATCGACAATGTGAGCCCCAATCTCGGCCAGTCCTACATCATCGACAGCTTCATGGTGGTGGTGTTCGGCGGCGTGGGGAATCTGTGGGGCACCCTTGTGGGCGCCATGTCGCTCGGCGTGCTCAACAAGTTCCTGGAACCCTACGCGGGTGCCGTGCTGGGTAAGATCCTGGTGCTGGTCTTCATCATCCTGTTCATCCAGAAGCGCCCGCGCGGTCTGTTCGCGCTCAAGGGCCGGGCGGTCGACCAATGATCACGAAACGGCTGTTCGATTTCACCGGCCTGCCCGGTCTGCTGATGCTGCTGGCGCTGTTGGCTCTGGCCGTCTACGTGCCCTACGCCAATCTGGTCCTGGAGAAAGGCTCCGCGTTGCATCTGGATACCTCCGCCGTGGTGCTGCTGGGGAAGTATCTGTGCTTTGCGATTCTCGCCCTGTCGATCGATCTGGTCTGGGGCTATTGCGGGATTCTCTCGCTCGGTCACGGGGCGTTCTTCGCGCTCGGCGGCTATGCGATGGGCATGCATCTGATGCGCGAGATCGGGACGCGCGGGGTCTATGGCGACCCGGTCTTGCCGGACTTCATGGTGTTCCTGAACTGGGAGGAGCTGCCCTGGTTCTGGTACGGGTTCGACCAGTTCTGGTTCGCCATGGTGATGGTGGTTCTGGTGCCAGGTTCTCTGGCCTTCGTCTTCGGGGCTCTGGCGTTCCGCAGCCGGGTGACGGGCGTTTACCTGTCGATCATCACTCAAGCCCTGACCTTCGCGCTGATGCTGGCGTTCTTCCGGAACGAGATGGGCTTCGGCGGCAACAACGGGCTGACCGATTTCAAGGACGTCCTGGGCTTCGATCTGCAGGCGCAGTCAACCCGGATCGGGCTGTATCTGCTCTCGGTCCTGGCGTTGATCGCCGCATATGTCGTCTGCCGGCTGATCGTGCTGTCGCGGCTGGGCAAGGTTCTGATCGCCGTTCGGGATGCGGAAAGCCGCACCCGCTTCATCGGCTATCGGGTCGAGCATTATAAGCTGTTCGTCTGGACCGTTTCGGCGATGATGGCCGGGGTGGCGGGCGCGCTCTACGTGCCCCAGGTCGGCATCATCAATCCCGGTGAATTCGCTCCCGCCAACTCGATTGAGGCGGTGATCTGGGTTGCGGTCGGCGGTCGCGGCACGCTGGTCGGTGCTGTGATCGGCGGCATCGGTGTGAACATGGGCAAAAGCTATTTCACCGGCGCGATTCCGGAGCTGTGGCTGTTCGCACTGGGTGGGCTGTTCGTCGTGGTCACCCTGTTCCTTCCGAAGGGCATTCTCGGTCTGCTGTCCAATCTGAAGCGTAAGCGGGCAGCACCTGAGCCTGATGAACCCAGGGCCGAGACGGCCGAGGAACGGGCATGAACACCGAGCTCACCAGTGCGGTGCTCTATCTCGATGACGTCTCGGTCTCGTTCGACGGTTTCAAGGCCCTGAATTCCCTCTCTTTCGTGGTGAAGCACGGGGAGATGCGGGCGATCATCGGGCCCAACGGCGCCGGCAAGACCACCATGATGGACGTGATCACCGGCAAGACCCGACCCGATGTCGGGACGGTTCTGTTCGACGGCAGTCACGATCTGACCAAGCTTGACGAGGCGTCGATCGCTCAGCTCGGCATCGGGCGGAAGTTCCAGCGCCCGACCGTGTTCGAAAGCCATACCGTGCGGGACAACATCCTGTTGTCGCTGTCCGGCGTGCGCTCCGTCTTCACCACCTTGTTCTCGATCACGACGAAGGCCGAGCGGGAGCGGGTCGACCGGCTGCTGGAGCGGGTCAAACTGGCGGATGCCGCGAACCGCATGGCGGCGGAATTGAGCCACGGCCAGAAGCAGTGGCTGGAGATCGGCATGCTGCTGGCCCAGGACCCGTCTCTGTTGCTGGTGGATGAGCCGGTCGCCGGCATGACCGATGCCGAGACCGTTCAGACCGCGACCTTGCTGCGGGAAATCGCCAAAGACCATTCGGTGGTCGTGGTCGAGCATGACATGTCGTTCGTTCGGGATCT
>CALAHL010000674.1 GCA_937891725.1 uncultured Rhodospirillaceae bacterium
CGTAGCCCGGTAGGAAATGGACTGCCCGAGGATCGACCACCCCATCCCGAAAAAACTGGAGCAGGCAATGCCAGGCCGTGAGGGCAATCCGCGGCTCGACCAAGGTCGCGGTGCAATGGCGCCGCGCCCGATATCCAGAGACATTCAGTCGGCCTATCACGTTCCAGGGATTCACGTCGGGGCGCACCGTGATCCGACCGTCCTCGGCTCGGGTCTTCCCGGATACCGCCCCAAAGGTCAAGAAACCGAGGGCTCCGGCCAGCGCGAGTGGTATCAGGGATCGCCGCATGGTCGGCTCCGATAGGGCGACGGCGTCTGTCGCGGGCCTTGTGAGGGGACGTTACTGCCATCAGACTTGCGCATTGTTTTCCAATCTAACTGGTTCATGAGGCATTTCCATGGCTGATCGCGCGTTCCATCCCCCGTCGCTCTGGGCCGAGACGGCTCCACCGCCGCCCGAAACGCGCAGGCTCGAAGGCGACATCGAGGCGGATGTGGTGATCATCGGTGGCGGGTTCACCGGATTGTCGTCGGCCCTGCATCTGGCGGAGGCCGGGCGGAGCGTGGTCGTGATCGAGGCGCTTGAGATCGGCTCAGGTGCTTCGGGCCGCAATAACGGCCAGGTGATCCCCACTCTGACCCGGCCGGATCCCGATGAGTTGGCCGCCCATTTCGGTGGCGAGACCGGTGAGCGCTTCGTGGCCATGCTGCGGGACGCGGCCAGCACTCTGTTCGACGTGGTCCGGCGCCATGATATCGACTGCGAGGCGGCCCAGAACGGCTGGCTGCAGCCGGTTCATTCCCCCGGGCGGATCAAGATCGCCGAGCGTCGGGTTGAGCAATGGAGCCGAAGGGGTGCCGATGTGGCCATGGTGGGTCGCGAGGAAATGCGGGATCTGTTGGGCAGCGACCGGTGGTACGGCGGTTGGACCGCGCGTACCGGTGGCAGCGTCAACCCGCTGGCATTGGCGCGTGGCTTGGCCAAGGCGGTGATCGGACTCGGCGGTCGGGTGTTCACCCAAAGTCCGGCAAGCCCGCCGCAGCGTCAGGGCGACCGCTGGATCGTGGAAACCCCGAACGGCCGGGTGGCGGCGGATGCCCTTGTGATGGCGACCAACACCTATACCGATCGAGTGAATCCCGAGCTCGCGCGGGAGGTCGTGCCGGTCACCTCCTGGCAGATGGCGACCGAGCCGTTGTCGGACAATCTCCGCAAATCGATCTTACCGGGCCGGCAGGCGGTCTCGGACACCCATGGAGACCTGCATTTCTTCCGCTACGATGCGGCGGGCCGTCTGGTGACCGGTGGGGCGCTGATCCTGCCGCAGAACGCCGAGCAGCGTCTGAAACAGCGGATCGGCGCGCGCTTGAGCCATATCTTTCCGCAACTGGGCGAGGTCCGGTTCAGCCATGTCTGGAACGGTTATGTCGGGATGACGCCGGATTTCAAGCCGCGTTTCCACAAGCTCGGCCCAAATGCGATCGGCTGGGCCGGATGCAACGGGCGTGGCGTATCGCTCGCGATGGCATTGGGTAAGGAGTTCGCCCGCGCACTGACCGGGACACCGGATAACGAACTGGCGCTCAGATTCGAGCCGATAAACCCGATTCCGCTGCAACCCCTGGCCCGGAGGGTCGCGCGGTTGAACCTGGCGCTCTATCGCTGGCGGGATGGGCGCGAGATTTAGGACGCCGTCACTCCTTGCGGAACCTCCTGCGATAGGCGCTTGGGCTGGTCTTCAGGCGGGATCTGAAATGATGCCGCAGGGTTTCGGTCGACCCGAATCCGGCCTCGGCGACGATCTGCTCGATCGAGAGGTCGGTGCCCTCGAGCAGCGTCCGGGCGTGCGCGAGCCGCTCGGAGACCAGCCAGGCGGACGGGGACTGCCCGGTGGTGGCCTGGAACCGGCGGATGAAGCTCCGCCGGCTCATCGCCGCCTGATCTGCCATGCGATCGATCGTGATTGGTTCGGCCAGATGGGCGCGGAGCCAGTCGAATAGATGCGCAAAGCGGGTGCCGCTCCGGCTCGGCACCGGCCGGTCGATGAACTGCGCCTGCCCACCATCCCGGTGGGGCGAAATCACCAGACGCCGGGCGACCTGATTCGCGATCGCCGGGCCATAGTCTGACCGCACCACGTGCAGACACAGATCCATCCCCGCCGCACTTCCCGCCGAGGTGAAGATCGGGCCATCCTCGACATAGAGCACGTCGGGCTCGATCTCGACCTTTGGGAACCGTGCCGCCATTGCCTCGGCATAGCGCCAATGGGTGGTGGCCCGCCGTCCGTCCAAAAGTCCGGCCGCCGCCGCGACGACCACACCCGAGCAGATCGTCAGAATCCTCGTCCCGCGCGCCACCGCACGCCGCACGGCAGCCGTCAGCGTCTCCGGCACCGGCGCATCGATGCCGCGCCAGCCGGGAATCAGGATCAGATCGGCGTCTTCCAGACCCTCAAGCCCAATCTCTCCAGAAACCGTGAGTCCGCCCGCCGCCCGCATCGGCCCGGGATGTTCCGCGACCACTTGGAACCGGTACCAGTCGGACCCGAATTCCGGACGGGCGAGCCCGAAGACCTCAACCGCCACGCCGAATTCGAAGGTACACAGCCCGTCATAGGCCAGCACCGCGACCAGCGGCCCGCTCGGCCTGGGGTGAGGGAGGGAAGCAGTGTTTGGCATAAAATGAATGATACATGGCATTCATGCCAATTTCAAAACCTCATGGACGGGCGCATCGTCCAACTCTCATCACCTCTGGAGAGATCGCCATGTCCACCGCAATGTCCACCGCCGTATCCAATGTTAAAGCCGCCGCGTCCGAACAGGCGCTCGCCCATTTCGAAGCGCGTCTGAGCTTTGAGACCGATTGCTGGGATACTCACGACGCCTTGAACTCCGGCGCGCCGGATTTCGTGCTGCTGGATGTCCGGACTCCGGCGCTTTACGCTCAAGGTCACGTGCCGGGCGCCATCAGCTTGCCGCATGGCAAGATTATCGCGCGTCGGATGGAGGCTTGGCCGGACGACACCCTGTTCGTCGTGTATTGTGCGGGACCCCATTGCAACGGCGCCTGCAAGGCAGCCATCCGGCTCGCCAAACTTGGTCGCCCGGTGAAGGAGATGATCGGCGGGATCGAGGGCTGGAAGGATGAGGGTTTCGATCTCGTGACCGGCGATTCAGTTTCCGACATCGCGATTCGAGAGGTGGTGTAAATCTATCGTTCACCCCCATACTCCCCGCCAACACGAAAAAAACGCTTGGCGGGGAGACGCATCATGAAGGTCACGGCGATTGAGACGATCCGGTTGGAGGAGTTTCGGAATCTGCTCTGGGTCGAGGTCGAGACCGACGAAGGCCTGGTGGGGCTGGGCGAAACATTTTACGGACCGGGTCCCGCAGAGGCCCACATCCACGGCATCATCGCGCCCTATCTCCTCGGCAAGGATCCCCGCCGGATCGAGCAGCACCAGGCCCATCTGATCGGCTATCTCGGGTTTTCCGGGGCGGGTGCGGAGCAACGCGGACGCTCGGCGATCGACATCGCCCTGTGGGATCTCTGGGGCAAGTCGACCGGCCTGCCGATCCACCAACTCCTGGGCGGCGCGGTGCGGGACGACATCCGCGTCTACAACACCTGCGCCGGCTACCGCTATGTCCGCTCTCAGCCGGTCCAAGGCACGGCCAATTTCGGCCTGGGCGGCAACGAAGGGCCCTATGAGGATCTCGAGGCTTTCCTGAACACCGCCGACGAGCTGGCGGAATCCCTGCTTGAGATGGGCATTACGGCGATGAAGATCTGGCCGTTCGATTTCGCCGCCGAGGCGTCGTCGGGCCAATACATCTCGGCAGCGGACCTCAAGACCGCGCTCAAGCCCTTCGAGAAGATCCGGGCCGCCGTCGGGGACAAGATCGACATCATGGCCGAGCTGCATTCCATGTGGAACCGGCCGCAGGCGGTTAAGATCGCGCGCGCCCTGGAGGAGTTCGAGCCGCTCTGGGTCGAGGATCCGGTCTTCATGGATCATCTCGGCTCGCTCGGAGAGGTCGCGCGGTCGACGTCCTCGCCGATCGCGGTGGGCGAGACCAGGGGCGGTGTGGCGGATTACCGCTATCTGCTGGAGCTCGACGCGTTGTCGGTGATCATCGCCGATCTCACCTGGTGCGGCGGGCTGACCGAGGGCCGCAAGATCGCCACCCTGTGTGACGCCTGGCATGTACCCGCCGCCTTCCACGACTGCACCGGTCCGGTGGCGCTGACAGCCTCGACCCATCTGGCGCTGCACACCCGCAACTGCTTCATCCAGGAGATGGTGCGGGCGTTCTATTACGGCTGGTATGGCGAGCTGGTGACCGAACTGCCCCCGGTCGAGAACGGCCGCATCCGGGCGCCCGAGGGCCCGGGCCTGGGCCTGGCGCTGCAACCGGACGTCAAAACCCGCCCCGGTGCGAGCACGCGGCGGAGTGCTCTTTAGCGCCCCTCATGCCGCGTTCGAGAACTGCAACTCGGCCAAGCGTTTGTAGAGCGGGCTGTTTTCCACCAGCTCGGCGTGGGTTCCTGTCGCGATGACGCGACCCTGGTCGATCAGGCAGATCCGGTCGGCATTCACGACCGTCGCCAGACGATGGGCGATGATCAGGGTGGTCCGGTTCTTCTTGAGCTCCGCCAGCGCGCCCTGAATCAGGGTCTCGTTCTCGGAATCGAGCGCGCTGGTCGCCTCGTCCAGCAGCAGGATCGCCGGATCGCGGAGGATCGCGCGGGCGATGGCGATCCGCTGGCGCTCCCCGCCCGACAGCCGGACCCCTTTCTCGCCCAAGAAGGTTCCGTAGCTGTCCGGCAGCCGGGTGATGAACCGGTCGGCGGCGGCCTGCTTTGCTGCGGCATGGACCTCGGCATCGGTGGCGTTCGGGTTGCCGTAGCGGATGTTCTCCAGCGCATCCGTCGAGAAGATCACCGGCTCCTGCGAGACCAAAGCCATCCGTTGTCGCACGGCGGTTGTGTCTGCCGCGCGCAGATCGATCCCGTCCAACAAGATGCGCCCGGACAGCGGGTCGTAGAACCGAAGCAACAGCTGGAAAACCGTGCTTTTGCCGGCGCCTGACGGACCGACCAGGGCGACGGTTTCGCCAGCGGCGATCTCGATCGAGATGTCGGTGACCGCCGCCTCGTCCGGGCGGGAGGGATAGTGGAAGGTCACGCCCTGGAAGCTGACCCGACCCTCCGCCGGGAACGGCAAGGCGACCGGGTTGTCCGGGGCGGCCACCGCCGGTTTCTCTTCCAGCAATTCAACCAGCCGCTCGGTCGCCCCCGCCGCCTGCAGCAGTTGCCCGTATACCTCCGACAGGATGCCGACCGAGACCGAGACCAGGGTGCCGTAGAACACGAAGGCCGCCAGCTCCCCACCCGTCATCCGTCCGGCCATCACGTCATGACCACCGACCCACAACACGAAGGAGATCGCCGAGAACACCAGCACGATCACGCTCGAGCTCAGGATTCCGCGGAACCGGGTGCGCTGCACGGCCGTCTCAAATGCCTCCCGTACCTCCTCGCCGAAGCGGCTGCGCTCGACAGGCTCATGGTTGAAGGCCTGAACGGTCCGAATCGCGTTCAGGCTCTCCTCGGCATAGGAGCCGATATCGGCCACCCGATCCTGGCTTTCGCGTGAGGCCCGCCGGACCTTTCGGCCGATCACCAGCACCGGCACCACCACGACCGGCACCACCAGCAACAGCAGCAGGGTCAGTTTCGGGTTGGTCACGAACAGCATGATCACCCCGCCGATCAACCCGAGCGCGTTGCGCAACGCCATCGAAGCGCTGGAGCCCACGATCGTCTGCAACAGCGTGGTGTCGGTGGTGAGGCGCGACAGCACCTCGCCGGTCTTGGTCAGCTCGAAAAATCCGGGGTTGAGGGTCAGAACCCGGCTGAACACGGCCACCCGCAGGTCGGCCACCACCCGCTCTCCCAGCCAGGAGACCAGGTAAAACCGCGCGAACGTCGCCGCCGACAGGATCACCGAAAGGATGACAAGTCCCAGCAGGGCCAGGTTCAGGGCCTCGGTATCTCCCGCTGCGAAGCCGCGATCGACCAACAGACGCAACCCCTGGCCCAGCGCCAGCGTTGTCCCCGTGGTCGTCAGCAGGGCCACCAAGGCTAGCGTGACCCGCATCCGATACGGCTTGAGGAAGCTCAAGACCCGTCGGAGTATGCGCAGATCCGTTCCTTTGGGGCGATCGGTCATGCACGGCTCCGCGGTCGGTTGGGCAATTCAGAATGTCTGACATGATATGGCCACAGCTCTGGGTCAATGTCGGCGGCATTCTGAGGTATCGCCCGACTGCGGCTCCGCGCCGTGGTTGCACCGTGCATCCGCCGAACATACGGTTGGGTGTGTGGAGATCGACACCGTGGCCCTTCGCCGTTCCGAAACCGATCCGGGTGACCTTGTGCCGTGTTGTTGCCGCCCTTTCAGATCGCTGGCCGTGATCGCCCTGATCGCGGCATGGTTCGTGGGAGGGCTTGCGGAACCGTCGGTGGCTCAGGAGCCGCCGACCTATGGTCAGGCGATCTTCGGCCGTAGTCTCGACTCCGAAGTCGCCTATGTCGATCCGAGCGCAACCGGCGCCCCATCCGGCGGCGAGCTTGAGCCGCGTCCTGAGCCACCGGCATTTTCGGTTTCGGGCGAGGGACTGGATTGGGCATCGGGGCTTATCAAAGTCATTCCCTATCTGATCCTGATCGTGATTGTTGCGCTGATCTGGAAATACGGTGCATCGATCCGTCTGGCCCGGCGGCGAACCCCTGATGTCGGGCAGCGCACGTCATCTGCCAAGGTGGTGGCTTCCGCGACCGACGCGTTGCCCGATGCCCGACCCACACCCGCCGGACTGGAGCAGATTGCGCAGATCTCGGACCGGGATCGGGCGCTTGCGCTGCTGTTGAGCCATCTGCTGGAACACGCGCTGGCCGCCCAACAGACCCATTTCCGTCAAAGTCAGACCGTCCGTGAAGCCTTGCGGGCGCTGCCTTCCGGTTCCCCGATCGTGCCGCCCTTGCGGGAGATCACCAGCTATGTGGAGCGGGTTCGTTTCGGTGGACACACGGTGTCGGAGCCGGTGTTTCAGCGGTTTCTGGAAAGCGGCCGCGCCCTGCTAAGGCACACCCCGCGCGCGGTCTCAGAATGAGGGACCAAAGCACGAAAACCGCCAAATTCGGTTTGCGGCTCCGGGATCTAGTCATCGCCATGGCCGCACTCTGCGTGATCGCAGCAATAGCGGTGGCCATGCTCGGCCGCTCCGGTGGGATCGATCTGCGGCGCTCCGCCATCGGCTTCGAGGGACTGGCGATCTGGCTTGCCGCCAACGAGATCGACGTGCGGGTGACTACCGATCAGCGACCGGCAGTCCTGGACACTGTTGGCCTGCGGGTCTTACCGCTGTTCGACGGCGACCCGGTTCTGCTGCAAGGCGGTCCGGAGGCGGGCGGCGACCAACTGATGCAGCAGGATCAGACGGATTTGGATTGGCAGATCCTTGACCGCAAGATTCAGGAACTTCCGACCCTTGTGATCCTTCCGAAATGGCGATCGGGTATGGCGGTCCTGGGCGAAGCCAAGCCCGAATTCCTGCGGACCTGGAAAAACCAGGAGACGCCGGTCCAACTCGGGCGCGATCGGATCACGCAGATGGTCCCGCAGGACCGCGGTTTCGCCGATTATCCCGTCGCGATCGCCGGCACCGAGGGGCTGCAATTGCGTCTCTACCTGCCCCAGGTCATCTCGGATTCCGACTGCACCCCGATGCTCGGCACGTCGGAAAAGATGGTTCTTGGAAGGTGCACAAGAAACGGCACGCCATTTTTCCTGCTCTCGGATCCGGATCTGCTCAACAATCACGGTCTTCGCCTTGGCGACAATGCGGATATCGCGCGCGGGCTTCTCCCGATGCTCGCCGCCGGCATCCCCGACGGTACGTTCGCGCACGCGGCCGTCGCCGGTACGATCCTGATCGATCTCGAAACCGAAACCGCTTTGCCTCTGTTCCGCCGGGCGCCGGAGCAGCTGACGGATGAGGCGGTCGCGCCGGAGGGTCCGAGCCTGTCGGAACTGTTCGCCTATCCGATGTCCCTGGTTTGGGCGTCCTTGGCTGCCCTAGGTCTGTTGGTGCTCTGGCGGGGATCGGTGCGCGTGCGTCCTGTTCTGGCCGATCTGGATACCGGTCCCGTCGCCAGCAAATCCGCCAGTATCGATGCCCAGGCCCGGCTGCTCCGACTGTCCGGCCATGACGCGGATCTCCTGTTCGCCCATGTGGATGCGCGTCTCAAGGCGGTTTCCGCCGACATTCTGGGACCGCATCGACGCGACAGGTCTTCTCGCGGTGATCCGCTTCAGGCCTTGGCCGCCGTTGTGGCCCGCAAGGATTCCGGGTTGGGCGCGCGGTTGACCGCTGCCACCACAAATGCCCGTCGTTTGCCGGACAAGGCGTCGACAGGCCAGATTGTCGACTGTCTCGACCAATTCGAAATCGCAATCGAACAGGTGCTTCATGAATTTGGACGAACTGCACAGTCTCGCTGACGCCATCCGAGCCGAAATCGGCAAGACGGTTCACGGCCAGGACGCCGCCGTGGATCTGCTCCTGGTCTCGCTGTTCGCGGGGGGGCATTGCTTGCTTGAGGGCCCGCCTGGCACCGCCAAAACTTTGCTGGCGCGCAGCTTCGCGTCGGCGCTGTCGCTGGATTTCGGTCGGATCCAGTTCACCCCCGATCTAATGCCGGGCGATGTGCTGGGCACCAATCTGTTTGATTTCCAGACCAGTGCGTTCCGTTTGGTTAAAGGTCCAGTGTTCTGCGACGTGCTGTTGGGCGACGAGATCAACCGGGCGCCTCCGAAGACCCAGGCCGCGCTTCTGCAGGCGATGAGCGAGCGGTTCGTGACAATCGACGGGGTCGATCATTCGTTGGGTAAACTGTTCTTCGTGATCGCGACACAGAACCCGATCGAACATCAGGGCACCTATCCGCTGCCGGAGGCGCAGCTTGACCGGTTTCTGTTCAAGATCGTCTTCGACTTTCCGGATGCCGAGGCCGAGCTTGAGATCCTGCGGCGCCGCGCCGACCAACCGCTGGATATGAACGCCCGCTCGCAGGACATCGCGCCGGTCGCAGATCAGAAGGCAATCCTGGCCGGGCGCGCCCTGGTCGACAGCATCCGCCTGGACGAGAAGCTGCTGAAATACATCGTCACCCTGGTGCGGGCGACCCGGACCGATCCTCAGGTTGAACACGGGGCCTCGACCCGGGCGGCGGACGCGCTTGCCGGTGCGGTACGGGCTAGGGCGGCTCTCGACGGCCGCGATTATGCCACCCCCGACGATCTCAAGAGCCTCGTGATTCCAGCCCTGCGGCATCGGCTCATCCTCGGCCCCACCGCTGAGATCGAAGGCCGGACCACCGTCGATGTTCTGGGCGCGCTGATGGACACGGTTGAGGTTCCGCGCTGATGCGACCCAGCCTGCGCCTTCTGCTTCTGGCCCTGCTATGCTTCGCGATCTCGACGATCGCGGTGACGGCCGGTGGTGCCATGGCGGATGCGGCGACGCTTCCCTGGCTGGCGCTGGGTATCGCGTTGGCGGTGGATGTGGTGGCCGGCGCCCGCTTTGGAATCGGGCTGCAGGCAGCGGGGCCGTCGGAGCTGTTCGTCGGCACCGGCGGCGCTTTGTCGCTCCGGATTTCGGACGGCCCGTCCAAGACGGTGGCTTGCCGGATCGAATGGCCGGGCGGGCTGGACGGGGCCGACGTCACATCCTTTGAGCGGGATGACCAAACGGGAGACCTGCTGGTCTCGGTCCCGTTCCGGGCGCGATTGCGGGGGATCTGGCGGATCGAACGGGCCTGGTTGCGCTGGACCGGTCGGCTGGGCCTCATCGAATTCACGCCCTGGGTTCCGTTGGAGCTCCACGTGACAGCCGTGCCCGATGTCCGGCCGGTCAGCTCCGGGACCATCGATGTCCAGGTCCGAAGCGAGCTGTTCGGGATCAAGGAAAACCTCGTCCGAGGTGAAGGCTCCGACTTCCACCAGTTGCGCGAATTCACCAGCGGTATGGACCCGCGTTCGATCGACTGGAAGCGCTCGGCCCGGTCGCGGCGCTTGGTGGCAAAGGAGATGCGCGCCGAGCGGAACCACCATGTGATCCTGGCGCTCGACAACGGCTATCTGATGCGCCAGGAGATCGGCAGTCTGCCGAAGATCGACCACGCGGTGAACGCAGCCTTGGCCACCGCCTGGGCGGCAGTGGTGGGCGGCGATCAGGTTGGCGTTCTGGCCTATGACGCGGTGCCACGCCTGTCGATTCCGCCGACGGCGGGACGCACCGGCTTCGCCCGTTTGCGCACCCAGCTTGCCGGGCTCGGCTACGAAAGCCGGGAAAGCAATCACACCCTCGGCATGGCGCTGTTGCACCGACAATTGGCCCGGCGGGCCTTGGTGATCGTGTTCTCGGATTTCGTGGATTCCACCACCGCCGAGATCCTGGTCGAAAATCTGCGGGTCCTGGGCCGACGCCATGTGGTGGTATTCGTGGCCTTGCGGGACCCGGAAGTGGAAGCGATCGGGCTGGCGCCCATATCTTCATTGGACGATGCCGCCCGCGCGGTGTCCGCTATGGAGTTGATCGCCGAGCGTCGGATCGTAATGGAACGGCTGACCCGTCTGGGGATCCTGGTTCTGGACGTGGCTCCCGCGCGGGCCACGCCGCGGCTGATCTCGACCTATCTCGATCTCAAGGCGCGGGAGGTGATATGAGCGCGGCAGACGATCTCCGCTCGGTTCGGTTTCGCCGCCAACGGGAGCAGGACTGGAAAAAGCTCGATTCCCTGGTTCTTCGGGTCGAGAAGAACGGCGTTCACAGCTTGCAGTTCATCGAGGCCCGAAGTTTGGCAGCCCTCTATCGCCAGGCCTGCACCTCCCTCTCGGTCGCCCGCGAAATCTCGCTGGACCGGGGCTTGCTGACCTATCTGGAAGCGTTGACCGCGCGGGCCTATCTGGCGGTCTATGCGCCGCAGCAGACATTGGGCGGAACTCTCGTCCGGTTTTTCGCGAGGAGCGGCCCGCAGGCCTTCCGCCGATCGCTCGGGTTTGTCGCACTGGGGTATATCGGACTGATCCTGGGGACACTGGCCGGTATCCTGCTCTACGCCCAGGATATCGCCTGGTATCACAAGTTTTTTCCGGGCGGGGCCGCGGATCCGCGGCAACCGGACGCCTCGGCCTCCGAACTGCTGTCGGTGATCTACGATCCGGAGACACCGGATGGCGGCAACCTCAGCGTCTTCGCGAGCTACCTGTTCTCCCACAACACGCGGATCGCGATCTTCTGTTTCGGCCTGGGCGTGTTCGCCTGCCTGCCGAGTTTCACGCTATGCGTCTTCAACGGACTCGGCCTCGGGGTGCTGGTGGCGCTCTATGCGGAGCAGGGCTTGGGGTGGGATCTGTTCGGATGGCTGTCGATCCACGGGGTCACCGAGCTGTCCGCCATCGCGATCTCTGCAGGTGCCGGCATCCTGCTCGGCTCGGCCGTGCTGTTCCCCGGGCCCTTCACCCGAAAGGACGCGCTCAGACGGGCCGGGCCGGATGCGACCAAACTCGCGGTGATCGCGGCCCTCATGCTGGTGGTGGCGGCCCTGGTCGAAGGCTTCGGCCGGCAGGTCGTCCAGGACACGACCACCCGTCTGCTGATCGGCTGGGGGATCGGCGCAGGTTGGGCCTGGTGGCTGCTGGTCGCGGGTCGTGACCGGGCGGGAGACGCCTGAAATGGCCGATACCACAGCCGCCAAGCCTCGGAGCCGCCGCAAGCTCGGCGCGGTTCGGCGCATGAACGAAATCATCCCGCCGGAGGGGGTCCCGCTGCATTTCGCTGTCGCGGGCCTCGGCGCAAGGCTTGGCGCGCAGCTGACCGATCTGGGATTGTGCGTGGTGTTCATGATCGTGCTCGGGATCGTAACCAACGAGGTGCTGCCGTCGGCGGCCTGGTGGAGCCTGATGCTGCTGACCTTCTTCGCAATCCGCACGCCCTATTACGTCGCGACCGAACTGATGTGGAACGGCCAGACCCTCGGCAAGCGGATGCTGGGTCTCAGGGTTGTCGGCGCGGACGGGCGCGGGCTGTCGACCAATGCGGTGGTGGTCCGCAACCTGATGCGGGAGGCAGAGATCTACGGTCCCGGCTTTGCCCTTCTGGGCGGATTGGACCGGGTCGACCTCTGGTACTGGCTCACCCTGATCTGGGCCGGGGTCGCGATCGGGGTGCCGCTCTTCAGCAAGACCAACCAGCGGCTGGGCGACCTGATCGCCGGCACCTATGTCATCGAACATCCCCGCGCCGGATTGGAGACCGATCTGGCCGCCAGGGCGAGTGCGGTTGTCCAACGCGACGACCGGTTTACGTTTACCGCCAAACAGCTGGACTATTACGGGCGTTATGAGCTTCAGATTCTGGAACAGCTGCTCCAGTCCAATGCGCGGACCGGCCGCGAGACCCACGCGCAGCACGTGCAGGAGATGGTGCGGGTGGCGCGGCGCATCCGGTCGAAAATCGGCTATTCCGACCCGGTCAAAGACAGCGAGGCCGAAGCCTTCCTGCGGGCCTTCTACGCGGCTCAGCGCGGTCATCTTGAGCAGCGGAAGCTGTTCGGCGATGTTCGTGAGGACAAGTTTCACTCCACAGAGTCCGACATGAAAGACCATCCATGAGCGATACCTCCCTGCCCCGTCCAGCGCTGGGCGTCGGCGCCCTGATCGGGGACACCGTCCGTGTGTTCTTCAGTCGGATTGTCACCTTTGTGGTCCTGAGCCTGTTGCCGACCGCGATTACCGTCGGGGTGCAGGTCCTGATCCTTGGAGTCGGCGCCGTCGTCTCTCCGGGACAGCCGGGGCTTGGGGCGGTGAGCGGTGTTGGACTGGTCGTGGTCTCGCTCACGCCCTATCTGGCGCTCGCGGTGTTCGGGGCCGCGGTCGCCGTAGCTGCGCATGACACCAAGACCGGCGGCACCGGAACCATATTGGGGTATGTCCGCGCCGGGCTGGCCCAAGTGATCCCGCTGGCCTTATGCAATCTGATCGCCGCCATCCTGATCGTGGTGGGCACCAGTCTCGGAATGGTGCCGGGACTTTGGGTGTTCGCCGTCTTTGCTGTTGTCGCGCCGGCCATCGCGATCGAGCGGTGCGGGTTCGGCGGTCTCCGCCGCAGCATGGACCTGACCCGGGAGTATCGGTGGCCGATCATGGGCGGGGCGATTCTCCTGTTCCTGGCGATGTCGCTGTTTGTGGTGCTGATGTTCGGGGTGCTGACCCCGGTCACCAATGCGATTGCGCCGATCCTATCGGTGGTCGTGATCGTCTTCATCTCGGCGTTTTCGTTCAGCGCGCTCTTCATCTGGATTGGCCTGCTCTACGCCAGGCTTCGTATCATCAAGGAGGGCGCGCCGACCGAAAACCTGGAAGAGGTGTTTGGGTGAACCGCCGATTGATGTGACCGAACCATGATTGCGGTCATCTGGTAAGACCGACACCGTTTCGGCAACCGGGCTGTTGAAGGAGGCCAAAATGACTGAAAGAACGACGAATCTCCCTCCGCTAGGCGTTGGTGCTCTGATCTCTGACACATTCTCGGTGTTTTTCAGTCGAATTCCCGTCTTCCTGGTCCTGAGTCTGCTGTCGGCGATAATCTCGGTCGGAGGACAAGCACTTACGCTCGGATTCAGTTCGGTCGGAAGCTTCACCTCCGGGTCCGGTTCAGAAACGGCGTTGTTTGGCAGCGGGTTTGGCTATTTCCTGGTTTCGATTCTGTCCGGCGCATTGTTCCTGGTCTCCACCGCCGCGATTTCCTATGCCGCTTACGATTCCAGGACCTCGCGGCGCGGTTCTGTTGGCACGTTCCTCGCCGCCGCGCTGACCAAAGTGGTTCCCCTGTGTCTTTGTGCGATTGTCTCGGGAATTATGATCTCTCTTGGACTTGCTCTCTTTCTCCTTCCCGGCCTTTGGGTCTTCGCAGTCTATTCGGTCGTGTCGGTTGCCATCGTGGCCGAGCGCGGTGGGTTCTACTTGGAGGGACTTGGACGCAGCATCGAGCTGACCAAGGGCTATCGGTGGCCTATTGCCGGGGGCGCTATCCTTGCCTTCGTCGTAATGGGGCTGTTCGTGGGATTGCTGTTCTTCGTCCTGACACCCCTCACGAGTGCCGTCTCCGTGGCTCTGACCGCACTGGTCAGCACGGTGATCTGGGCCTTTTCGTTCAGCGTGCTCTACATCTGGATCGGGGTTCTCTATGCGCGGCTCCGGGCCATCAAGGACGGGAGCCCGACCGAGAATCTGGATGAGGTGTTCGGTTGAGCCGAGTCCTTCACGATTTCAGACCGATCTCCCGAAGACGCTCCAGCAGATAGGCCCGCGCGGTTTTACCCGGCGCAAGCCGGACCTCTGGTCGGGGGTGCAGGAACATCGGCATCGAGTATCTGGCGACATTGTGCCCTGCGGGCGGGTTCATCACCCGGTGCGGGGTGGAGGGATAGGCCCCGCCAGAGGCAAGCTGAAGCATGTCGCCGGCGTTGATCACCATCATCCCCGGATCGCACGGCACCCGGTGCCAGCCGCCGCGCCTGTCCCGCGCTTCCAGGCCCGGCTCGGTGCCGGCGACCAGCAGGGTGATCAGATTGATGTCGCCATGCTCCGCCGCGCGCACCGCACCGGTCTCAACGCCATCCGTCAGGGCTGGGTAGTGCAGGATCCGGAGCAGGTTCTCGGAGCTGCCTGCGACCATCTGCGTCAAGGGTTCCGAAAACCCGGCCCGCACGGCCGGATCCGCATGATCCTCGACCCAGCCGAGCAGAATCTGTCCCAGATCCACCAGATCCGCGTAGAGCGCGCGGGTCACTTCTTCGGCAGCCTCCGGTAATTGGCCGTCCGGATAGACGTGAAAAAACTCCTTCAGGTCCTTGACCGGATGATCCTTGGCGTTCTCGGATCGGTACGGAAAGTAACCGTCCTGCCGGTCCGGGTTCCGCAGGAACCGGTGTTTGTCGTCCGAGCCGAAGATTGACGCCCAAGCCTCGTAGGCGTCTGCGATCCGATCCGCCGTGATCGGGTGGTCGGTCAGGACCGCGAATCCGGTCTCGCGCAGGGACCGCTCAAAATTGGCGGGTGCGTCCGCCGCAGTGCAGGAAATCACCTGAATATCGAACACGGAACCACTCCCTCCGATGATTGGTGCCGAAACGAGAAGGGCCCGAAACCACCCGGACGGTCAATCCCGGCTTTCCCCGGACCCTTGGTTCGTGGTGATCTATCGGGAACTTCGACCAAAAGGATCAAAGCCATATGACCAATGCGCGCAATCACAGGATCAACGGCGACCGTCTCTGGGACAGCCTGATGGAGATGGCCAAGATCGGCCCCGGCATTGCCGGCGGCAACAACCGACAGACCCTGACCGATTTCGACGCCGAGGGCCGTGCTCTGTTTCAACGATGGTGCGAGGCCGAAGGCCTGACCATGGCGGTCGACAAGATGGGCACCATGTTCATGCGCCGTGAGGGTACTGATCCGAGCCTACCGCCGGTCTGCATCGGCAGCCATCTGGACACCCAACCGACCGGCGGGAAGTACGACGGCATCCTGGGCGTGCTGGCCGGATTGGAAGTCATCCGCAGCCTCAACGAGTTGGGTCTGAAGACCAAACACCCGGTCGAGGTGATCAACTGGACCAATGAGGAAGGCGCGCGGTTCGCACCGGCGATGATGGCGTCTGGCGTCTTCGCGGGGATGCAGAGCCTGGAAGAGGCCTATGCCACCGCAGACCGGGACGGAAAGACGGTCGAGAGCGAGCTGAAGCGCATCGGGTGGATGGGCGAGGAAGAGGTCGGCGGTCGTCCCATGAAGGCGTTCTTCGAACTCCACATTGAACAAGGCCCGATCCTGGAGGCCGAGAAGGTCGACATCGGCATCGTGACCCACGGCCAGGGCCTGATCTGGCTGGAGATCACCTTGACGGGCAAGGAAAGCCACACCGGGACCACCCCGATGCCGATGCGGCGCAATGCCGGGCTCGGCATGGCACGGATCACCGAACTGGTGGAACAGGTTGCCTTGAGCCATGCGCCGAAGGCGGTCGGTGCCATCGGTCATGCCGAGGTCTATCCCTGCTCCCGCAACATCATCCCCGGCAAGGCCGTGTTCACCTGCGACCTGCGGTCCCCGGACCTCGCGATCCTGGAGGACATGGAGGCCAAGGTGATCGCCGGTGCCACCGAAATCGCCAAATCCATCGGGCTCGAGATCGAGACGAAACGGGTCGGCGGTTTTGATCCGGTCACTTTCGATGAGACCTGTGTCGGCCAGTTGCGGTCCTCAGCCGAGCGGTTGGGATATTCCCATATGAATCTGGTCTCGGGCGCGGGCCATGATGCCTGCTGGGTCAACCGGGTGGTGCCGACGGCGATGGTCATGTGCCCTTGTGTCGACGGCCTGTCGCATAACGAGGCCGAGGAAATTCATCCCGAATGGGCGCGCGCCGGAACCGATGTGCTGTTCCACGCCGTTCTCGAAAGTGCAGAGGTGGTGTCATGAGTGAGCGTGCAGCGACTGCCGAGGTGATGGTCGACAACGATCAGGTCGTGGTCACTGAATGGAGCTTCGCGCCGGGGGCCGCCACCGGCTGGCACCGGCACGGCTACGATTATGTGATCACGCCGATTTCCGGCGGCGATTTCGAAATCGTCGGTCCGGACGGCACCCGGACCCCGTTCAAGATGGAGCCCGGTCGGTCCTATTTCCGGAAATTCGGCGTCGAGCATGATGTCATCAACGTGGGCAGCGTGCCGGCCAGTTTCGTCGAGGTCGAGCTCAAATCCAATCCGGGGTGATCACGCCTTTCCCTTGAGCTCGACTCCGTTGCCTTCCGGATCGGACATATAGATCGACGGACCCTCTCCATCGGCGCCGAACCGGGTTTTCACGTCCTCGGAGTCGATCCCGTGCGCCTTGAGATGGGCGAGGATTGCATCGGTGTCGAACGGGTGCACCTTCAGCGCCACGTGATCCATGTTTCGGCCCTCGGCCCCTGGGGCGGCACCGCCCTTGGAGCCGAGTTTTCCGGAGACCGGGATCAGATCGATCATTGAGCCGCCGGCATCAAGATGCCAGAGGTCGAGCGGTTCATTGTGCTTGGCGACCGAGCAACCGAGAACGTCCCGATAAAAGCCCAGCATCACCTCGATATCCTTCACCCGAAGGACGACATGGTCGATCCCGGCGAGGGGGAGGGGGGTGGATCCGGTCGACACGGCCATGGCGGGTCCTTTCCGCAGTACAAAGTCGGAGAGCATTTGTTGGCTCCGAGACGCTACACGGGGGCCGCCACCTCTGTCACCTGTCCGCGCAGTCGCGCATTTTCCGTCTCCAAGGCGGCCAACCGGTCCTGCATGGGAGCCAGGGCCGCAGCGATTTCCGCTTCGGTGAAGCGCGGCGTGATGTGTTGCGGGCAGTTCCAGTCGAACCCCTCGACCGTGACCACGACCGCACGCTCGACGAACGCGCGGTAGTCGCCCACATCCAGCTTGGCAAACAGTTCCGGGTCTGCGTCCCGCTGAACGATACGGGCATGGCCGAACAGCTTGATCCGCCTGCGGTTGGCCCAGTCCATCACGATGAGCGCCACTTTACCGGGATCCGGATCCGCCTCGGCGGTCATGTTGCCGACCGAGATGTATTGGCGGTTGCCCCGGAAATCCGCCCACGCCACGGTCCGGTCGTCGAGCACCCGCAGAAATCCGGCAGGGCCGCCCCGGAACTGCACATAGGGCCAGCCGGTCTCGCTGACGCTCGAGAGGAAGAACCCGTCGCGCTCGGCCAGGAATCCGGCCTCGTTCGGCCCCAGGCGACCGCGTTCGGTCTCGCTGGCTTCCAGGCGGGCGTTCGAGGCGCGTGTACCCATCACCTCCTGAGCATGTTTGACGGCAGGGGTAAATGCGATCTCGGTATAGGCATTAGTCATTTTTCAGCCTCCTTCCGCTGTCCTGATCTTATATAGACAGACCGGTCTATCTAGACAAGAGCGCGAGACTCACTATTTTAAATAAGCACTTTGGGAGAGTTCCATGACCGCCGAACGACCAAGCCCCGCCCGCGATCGTCTGGTCGAGACGGCCACGCGGCTCTTCAATGAGGGCGGTTATCATGCGACCGGAATCGATCGCATCCTGGCGGACGCCGGTGTCGCCAAGATGACGCTCTACAATAATTTCCCGTCTAAGGACGATTTGATCGTCGAGGTCCTTAGGCGGCGGGGCGAGGGGTTTCGGGCCTGGCTGCGGGAATGGGTGACGCGCTCAGGGGCGGCGTCATCCCGGGATCGACTGCTCTCGGTGTTCGATGCCCAGGCGGTCTGGCACCAGAACGGCCCGGCAGGACCGGGGCTGCCGTTCAGGGGCTGCGTGTTCGTGCGGGCGTCCGGGGAGTATCCCTCGGGCGACAGCGCCATACATCAGGCCGCGGCTGCCAACAAACAGGCGGTGATCGATCTGTTGGCGGAGCTGGCGTCGGATCTGGCGGTACCGGATCCACAGGATCTGGCCGAGCAACTGGGGTACCTGATCGAAGGCGCCACGGTCGCCGCCCTGACACGCGGCCGGACGGACTCGGCCGAGCGCGCAAAACGCAGCGCCGCCATCCTGATCGATGCCGGTTCACCGCCTCCTGCTTGAGCGACCGTAGCGGTTAGGGGATCACCTTCATGTCCCGGAATTCCTGGAAGATCCGGGTGAACATCTCGTCCGAGCGCAGGCAATCCGGAAACCCGTGCAGCCGCAGCTTGAGGGTGTCGGTCATGACGTCCCAATCGGTGCCGAACACGTAGTCGGCGAACGGCCAGGCCGCGACGTCCTTGTAGGGGATCGGCTGGAGACCGTATTTCTCGACGATCATGTTCCACAGCGGTTCCTTGTCCGCCATGAACTCGGTCAGGGAGATGGTCTGCACGTCGCCGACCTCCATGTCGAAGAACTTGGCGAAGCCGGACCAGACGTTCTTCCAGCGGAAGAAATCGCCGTTGGTGATGTTGAACACTTCGTTCTGGGCGGCCTCGCTCTCGCCGCACCAGACCATGGCGTTGGCCAGATGCTGGCTGTCGCAGACCTGATAGACCGCCTCCCAGGCGCCCGGCTTGCCCGGAAACCGCAGCGGCAGGCCCAGTTCCTTCGAGATCGTGGCGTAGACCGCGATGCAGGTGGTGATGTTCATCGGATTGCCGAGCGCGAAGCCGCAGACCGTCTGCGGCCGCAGCGCCGACCAGGTCCAGCCGGCGCCGATCTGGTTGGCGCGCAGCCACTGTTCCTGGTCCCAGTAGAAGTTCGGCAGCATATGCGGCGGGTCTTCTTCCCGCGCCGGTGTCTTGAACGGGCCGAGATGGGAGCCGTAGATCTTGTTGCCCTGGACCAGATGGATATGCTGCAGGCCCTTCGATGCCGCCGCGATCGGCTCCACCGAATTGACCAGCATCGCCAGGTTCGGCACCCCGTGATCGGCCCATTTCGGGCGCGCCTGGAAGGCGGCGTAGAAGATATGGGTGACGTCGTCGAGGCCGCTGAGCTTGGCCTCGGCTTCGGCCCGGTCCAGCAGGTCGACGGAAATGAACGTCGCCCTGCTCTCGAAATCGGGCGCGCGTCGCGACAGACCGACGATCTCCCAATCTCCGAGTTCCGACAGGTGCGCCACCAGCTTACGCCCGATGACGCCCATCGCGCCGACCACTACCGCTTTTTTCTTCACCAGCAAATCCTCCCAAATTTTGACGGGGAGGATCGGTTGCCGGGTGGGGGTGAGTCAACGTAGCGACTGAAATGCCTATGCACGCTTCCGGATCTGCTCCCGGTGGAAGACGTAGAGTCCGCTTGAGATCACGATTGCGGCGCCGACCGCCGTCCAGATGTCGGGGATGTCGCCGAACACCAGATAGCCGGCCGTCGTCATCCACAGGATGTGGGTGTAGCTGAACGGGGCCAGCAGCGAGGCCGGCGCATAGCGATGGGCGATGATCAGCAACCAATGCCCGACCCCGCCGAACACACCGGTCAGCCCGAGCAGGATCCAGGTCAGCGCGCTTTGCGGCTCACTCCACACGAACGGCAGAACCGGCAGCAGGATGACCACGCCGACCAGCGGCGAGTAGAACGAGGTGGTGTCGGAATGGTCCTTCGCGGCCACCGTGCGGGTGGTGATCTGGTAGAACGCCACCGTGACCGCGTTGCAGAGCGACAGTCCCACCGCCCAGTGGATATCTCCCATGCCGGGCCGCACGATCACCAGAACGCCGGCGAAGCCGACCAGAATGGCGGTCCAGCGCCGCCAGCCCACGGTCTCCTTCAGCATCGGCACGCTTAACGCCGCAACGAGGAGAGGAACGGTGAAGAAGATCGCGGCGGTGGTCGCCAGCGGCAGGTAGATCAGCGCAATGAAATTGAACAGGGTCGACAGGAACAGCAGCAGG
>CALAHL010000675.1 GCA_937891725.1 uncultured Rhodospirillaceae bacterium
GGAAACCGCGGGTGATCGCGGATGTCCCGACCGGGCACTGGGCTCCGATCCTCGAGCCAAGCGACACGGTCGGATGCGCGGATCAAATCCGCTCGGATCTCAGCCCGCAGCGCCTCCAAGGCAAGGTCCCGTCCGGCCCGCGACGCACCTGCCGCGAGCGATGGGTTCGCCGACCGCGCATCCGCGATCATGACCCCGGTCTTGGCGTCGTCGGCGTAGCGGCGTTCCAGTTTCAGAACCTTGTCGACATAGGCTTGCGTCGCCGGGATGACCTTGGCGGCGGCACCGTATCCGACCCGAGAGCCGCCGTTGTAGTAGCTCAAGGCCAAATCCCAGCGCCCGTCATATCGGTCGATCAGATCCCCCAGGAATGCGATGCCGAGTTGGATGTTCAGGCGTGGTTGCCAAAGCTCGTTCGGCTCAACGCCGAACTCTCTGGTGCCGGTGGCCGGCATGATCTGCATGACACCACGCGCGCCGGCGGTACTTTCGGCATCCGGGTCGAAATGGGATTCCGCATGCGCCACCGCCAACGCCAGCGACGGTGGAACCTGTTCGCTCCGCAAGGCCTCCTGCACCACCATCACCCGCACCTCCTCGCGGGTTACGGGAGCAATGCCGGACGTTGGTGAACTCTGGCCGGGTGTCTTCGAACAGATCAAAAACAAAGCCATGAGGATGCATGTCATGACGGTGCGGGTCATCGGACGATCTCCGGTGATTTGGGACTCTGGGTTTTGGAGGAAAGCTGGCCGAGACGGGCCCGCCACACGGCATTGAGCGGGGTCAGGCGCACGTCCTGTCCGGAGAACGCAGCGCGGATGCGCAGCAGCTCGACCAGGGACGTTTCCGGATCGATCGCCAGAAGCAGCCGGGCGTCGGTGTCGATGTCCGACGGATCGACCTGCTGGCCGTTCGGATCGAAATACCGGCCGTCCGCGGCCAGAACCAGTCGGTCCTGGGCGGTCACAGAGAGTTCGACAGCGCTGTGCCCGGGTGCCGCAAGCCGGAGGGTGGAGAAACTCGAACCGCTCTCGTCAGTCGGCGCCGAACCGCGCCCCATGCTCACAAGTGTCAGGACCAGCAGACAGAAGAACGCCATCGCAAGCGCGAGGGCGATCTCCGTCATCGCGTGGCCGGTCACCTCGTCATCCATCCTCACTCTCCCGACGGAAACGCTCTGCCGGAAGTTAAGGATGTTGGTGGACGGTTTTGCGACTTAGATCCGAATTGGGCGCTAAACAGGCGGCTCCCAGCCGTACCACTGTTTCATATAGGCGGCCGTGAACTTGCCGGACTCCCAATCCTCGGCCAGCTTCTCCGCGGACCGATGCTCCGGACGACCGTAGCCGCCTGCCCCCGGCGTCTCGACCACGGCCTGCTGATCGGCCCGCAGCACC
>CALAHL010000676.1 GCA_937891725.1 uncultured Rhodospirillaceae bacterium
GGACGGGGCGAGGATATGGGCATGGCCTGCCTCCTTGTCGCCGTCGAACATGTCGACGGACAATCCGAGACGCGCCGCCAGATCCAAAACGATGTCGACATCACTGCGCGCTTGGCCGACCGGTTCGATCACGGCCGGCCTCAGCTGTACCCGACGCAGACCCTCAAGGCTGGCGTCGAAGCCGGTGCGCAATCCGTCCCGCTCCCAGGACGTCGCGACCGGCAACACGATATCTGCATGGGCGGCGGTCGCGTTCAGGAAGAAATCAGTGTGAACGTGGAATTCCAGCGCCTTGAAGGCTGCCTTTGCGCGCTCCGTCTCCGGCTGGGCCGACAAGAGGTTCCCGCCGAAGGAGACCAGCATCCGGACAGGGTAGGGATCGTGTTCCAGTGCGGCGCGGTAGACATCCCGTGCGGTTACCCAAGCATGGTTTCCCGGACCGAGGGATCGTTCTGAGAACCCGAGCGCCTTTGATCGCTGTGCGTCGCTCAGGAGGTCATGGCCTGCGATATCGTTGAACACGGCGGCTCCGCCCGGCACGTTGCCGCCGGCCGATCCGTAGGAGCCGGTCAGAGCATAGAGGATCGAGATCGCCCGGTCGGTCTGGGTCGCGGTGACGCTTTGCCCGACCCCGTTCCATGCGTAGTAGGCCACGCTGCCCGCAGCCCCGATGATTGTCGCCGCCGTCCGAAGATCCGCTTCGTCCACGCCGGTGATCGCGGCGACCCGCGCAGGCGGGTAGGCTGCCGCCGCATCTTTCAGGAGCCGCAGGCTGGTCCTGCAGTTTACGGAGCCGTCGGAAGTCTCCACCGTCCGCACATCATCGAGGTTTGCTTCCGCACACGCATCCAGCCAGCGCCCGTCGTTCGTATTGTAGCGTAACAGGGTGTCGGCAGACCCGGCTGCCAGAATGACGTCGTCGCGGCCACCCCTGCGCAGCGCACTTTCCCTCAGGAACGCCCCGGTGTCGTCTCGGATCAGGAATGCGGCATTGGTCCATTCGCGTGTGAACGCCTGATCGAATCCACTGGTCTCCAGCGTCAGATTGAGCAAGCCGAGGGCCAGCGCCTGATCTGTGCCGGGACGCACCCGAAGCCAGCAATCGGCGCGCCGGGCGTAGAGGGTCGGGCGCGGATCGATCACGATCAGCTTGGCGCCGCGCTTGATCGCCTTCTGCACCTCCATCGACCGCGCAAGCCAGGTCGCCGCTGGGTTATGGCCCCACAGCAGCACGCAATCGGTTCCCGCGAAATCCGGAGTGCCGATGTCGGTCCCATAGGTCAGACGCGAGGCGATATCCTTGTGCCAATTGCAGATCTCGGTTCCGTAGATGGAGTTCGGGCTGCCGAATGCGCGGATGAAGCGCTCAATCCAGGAAATCCCGTCGGAGATGTGGGTGCCGCTCGGCGTGGTGACGGAGAACGCGACCTGCTCGGCTCCGTGCTCGTCGCGGATGCGGGCCATGTGCCCGGCGATTTCCGACAAAGCCTCGTCCCAGCCGAGCGGCTCCCAACGAGGATTGGCGTCGCCTTTGGGTGAGACCCGCCGCATCGGCGTTGTCAGCCGGTCGGGATGGTGAACAAGCTCGGGAGATGCCATGCCCTTGGGGCACAGTTTCTGGCCGGTCGGGTGACTCGGATCGCGCTCAAGCCCGACCAGCTTGCCGTCCTCCACCACGGCCGTGCAGCCGCAGCGCGATCGGCACTGGGTGCAGAACGAGGCAATACGTCTGGGCTCGGTGCCGCTCATGCGAGCGCGCTTTCGAGATCCGCCTTGATGTCCTCGGGAGATTCGAGGCCGATCGAGATCCGGAGCACGTCGTCACCCGCGCCGGCAGCCATCCGCTGCTCGGTGGTGAGCTGGCGGTGTGTTGTGCTCGCCGGATGTAGGATCAGCGAGCGGGTGTCGCCGATATTGGCGAGATGGGACAGCAGGCGGCAGCGCTCAACCACGCGGACTCCTGCCTCGAACCCGCCGGCGACCCCAAAGGTGAAGACCGATCCCGCTCCCTTCGGCAGGTAACGCTCAGCCAGGGATTTGTACTTATTGCCCGGTAGACCCGCATAGTTGACCCACGCGATCTTGGGATGGGCATCCAGCCATTCGGCGATCGTCTGGGCGGTCTTGACATGTTGCGCCATGCGCAGGGGCAGGGTCTCGATCCCGGTGATCGTCAGATAGGCGTTCATCGGCGCCATGGTCGGTCCCAGATCCCGCAGGCCAACCGCGTGGCCGTAGATCGTGAACGCCAGATCCCCGAAGGTCTCGAAGAAGTTGAGGCCGTGATAGGCCGGCTCCGGCTGCGCGAGCGAGGCGAACTTGTCGTTCTGGGCCCAGTCGAAATTGCCGCTGTCCACCACAGCCCCGCCCATCGCATTGCCGTGTCCCGACAGAAATTTGGTGGTTGAATGAACGACAATGTCGGCACCGTGTTCGAACGGTCGGCACAGGTAGGGCGTTGCCATCGTGTTGTCGATGATCAGGGGAACGCCCGCATCCTTCGCCACCCGTGACAGGGCCGCGATGTCGGAGATCACCCCACCCGGATTGGCCAGGCTCTCGGCGAAGATCGCCTTGCAGCGCGGGTTGGACGCAGCCGCCCGTACTGCCTCAATATCGTCGACATCGACGAAGTCGCAATGCCAGTCGAATTTCTGAAAGGTCCGCCCAAACTGGGTTATCGAGCCGCCATAGAGCTTGGTCGACGCCACAAACCGGTCACCTGGGCTCATCAGAGCGAAAAGCGCCAGCATCTGGGCGGCATGGCCG
>CALAHL010000677.1 GCA_937891725.1 uncultured Rhodospirillaceae bacterium
CCGCAATCGCGGTGCCCGATCTGGCACCGCTTTCGAGCGTTGCCGGGGTCGCCCTCGCGGGCGATGTCGGCTTGGGGCTCAAGCTTGAAGACCAGGGGCGTCGTGCGACGCTGACCGTGTCCGGGACCCCGCGCGTTGACGGACAGAGCGCCGAAGGACTGTCGGTGGTGCTGCAGATCGACGCCGATTCGGCTTTGGCGGACCTTCCCGAGACCATCACCGTTTCACTTGACGGTGGGGCCGATGTTCCACGGTTGCCCGATCTGGATCTGGCGGGTCTGCTCGGTCCACATCTGACGGTCTCCGGCCGGGCGGATGTGAATGCGGAAACCCTGGACGCGGAGATCAGCAGTCTGTCGGTCGCCACCGACGGTGTGGGCGTGTCCTTGACCGGACAGGTGGGGTCCGGAAACCAAATCGCTGGCCGAGTCTCCGTCACGGTCTTTGATCTTGCGCGGTTCCGCGATCTCGCGGGCGTCGACCTCGCAGGTGTTGCGGATCTGGAGGCGGATGTGTCGGCGACGCTGGAGCCACTGTCGGTTCAGGTTGCCGCCGATCTGACCGGGTTGGGGATCGCGACCGGTCTTCCCGAGGTCGATGCGATCCTTGGGCAGCAGCCAACCCTGACCTCTGGAGTCACGCTGTCGGGCGACCAGCTGTCCGTGATCGGACTTGAGTTGCGGGCGGCCCTGCTGTCACTGTCTGGCGACGTTGATCTGAATCTGGTGGCTGGAGAATTGACGGGCCGGCTTGACGCTACCGTGCCGGATCTGGCGCCGATCGGTGAAGCGGTCGGAACCGGGTTGGCGGGCGATGCTGCCCTGGCGGTCGCCCTTGGCGGAACCCTTGATGCGCCTGCGGTCTCCGCGTCCTGGCGCCTCGGAGATCTCGCTGTCGACGGCACGCCGATTGGCGGGATCACCGGAACGGCGACCGCTTCCGGATTACCGGACAGCCCGCAGGGTGCGCTCACCGTCGATGTGGCCACCGCCCAAGGGCAGCTTGACCTTGCGACCGACTACCGGCTTGAGGGCGAGACCCTGTCGGTTTCGGGACTGTCGCTGTCCGGGCTCGGGGTGTCGGCCGCGGGTGATGTGACGGCGAACCTTGCCGGGCCGAGCGCGTCCGGTCGGGTGACCCTCCGCTCCGACAATCTGGCGACATTGGGTCGTGCCTTTGAGATCCCGCTCGGGTCCGGATCGGTCGCTCTGGACGTTACTCTGTCAGCGGAGAATGGCCAGAGCGCCGTGCTGGATGGAACGGTGTTGGGACTGGAGATTTCCGGTGAGGCGCCGGTGACGATCGACCAGGTCAAACTGGCGGCGACGCTGCGGAATCTTCTGACGGCACCGGCTGGCACTGGGACTGTCCGGGTCGTCTCGCTTAAGACCGGCGACATCGCGGTCGAGCAGATCACGCTTGCAGCGGAAAGCGACGGTAAGCGGGCCACGGCCGATCTGACTGTGACGGGCGAGATGGGAAGCGGACGCTCGGCCACGCCGCTGCGTTTGTCGATGACCACCGATGCACGGCTCGACGGACGGCCGATCGGGGTCACGGTCTCCAAACTCAATGCCACCCAAGGTTCGGCGTCGGACAAGGACGACGCGGTCGTGCTCAGCGCCCGGCTGCGCGACCCGCTCTCGATCACGCTCGGCGACACGGTGGCGTTCGACGACCTGGCCCTGCTGCTTTCGGCGGGCAGGGACAGCGGCATGTTGTCTGGCAAGGGCCGTCTCAACCCCTCCAATCTCGATATTGTCTTGGCTCTCCGGGATCTGCCGGCCGATCTCGCGCGGGCGGCGGACCCCAACCTGGAGCTTCGGGGAACCGTGGATGCCGACGTCTCCGTTCAAGGAACCATCGAGAATCCCAGTGTGGAACTCCGCTTTGGAACCACCGGCATCACCAGTGCTGCGCCGGAGTTCGCGGAGGTCCCACCGTTGGTCGCCGATCTCGTCGCGAGTCTTCGTGACCGTGCCGTCAGAAGCCGTTTCACCGCGTCCGTTGGTCAGAGCGTATCGGTGGAGGCGGGGGCGGACCTGACCTTGGCATCCGGAGGTGCCGGCGCGCTGCCGGCCTTCGATCCTGCCGGGCGCATCGACGGTATGCTCAAAGCAACCGCTGATCTGGAGCAGATGAACGCCTTCCTGCCGCTGGATGATGGTTTGATTGACGGCGATGTGCAGGTGGATGTGTCGATTGGCCGGACATTTGCCGATCCTGAAGTGACCGGTACGGCACGTCTCGACGGAGGTGCGCTGCAACACCCGGGCTACGGTATCGCCTATCGGGATATCGTTCTGTTGGCCGAAGGCGAAGCTGACCGCTTGGTGATCCGAAAACTGACAGCGTCTTCTGTCGCCGGCGGAAGCATCGAGGGCTCTGGGTATCTCTCGTTCGATGTGGACGATCAGGCGCCTGCGGATATTCGGCTTACGGCACGCGATTTCACGGCCGTCGAGATGGATATCGCAACGGTTCGCGTGAGCACGGATCTGGCGCTCACCGGCCGCCTGCCGACCTATCTTCTGGCGGGCCAGATTACGGTCGGCCGGTCGGAAATCCGAATCCCGGATGCATTGCCGTCCAGCGTCACCACGATCGAGGTGACCGAGATCGGAAAGGACGGGCAAATTCTCAATCCGCTCTCCGAAGAGGAGCAGGCGGCTCTCGATAATCCCGAAGAGGCGAGTGCACCGTTGGAGTTGGATCTGGTGATCGACGTGCCGAACCAGGTGTTCGTGCGGGGCCGAGGACTCGACAGCGAATGGGGCGGCAAACTGACGGTCACCGGGCTGGCTGATGCGCCGCAGGTCAACGGCCAGCTTGCTGTTCAACGCGGCACGCTCGATGCCTTGGGTCAGAACTTTACCTTCAACAAGGGGCTGGTGGTGTTCGACGGTGCCCCGCCGGACAACCCCAGGCTCGATATGGATATCAGCGCCAAGGTCGCCGATATCCTGGCGAGCGTGTTGGTGACCGGGCCGGCTCGGAATCCCGATATCCGATTGGCCAGTGATCCGGCGCTGACCCGGGAGGAGATTCTGTCCCGCTTGCTGTTCGGCCAGGCCAAGGCGGAGTTGACGCCCTTGCAGGCGCTGAAGCTCGCGCAGTCGGCTGCGGTCCTTTCCGGCAATTTCGGAAGCGGGCCGGGCATCACCGATCAGCTGCGCGATGCGCTCGGTGTCGATACGATCGACGTGAATACCGGCGATGTCGGCGACAATGGCGGCGGGGCGTCGTTGTCGGTTGGGAAATATATCGCGGACGGGGTTTTCCTGCGGCTCGAGCAAGGCCTCTCGAGCGCCGATAGCCGTGCGGTGGTCGAGGTCGAGATCACAGATCACATCACGGTGGAGACCGATGTCGGGGCCGATTCCGCCAGCCGAGCCGGGGTGAACTGGAAACTGGACTATTAAAGGCGGTGGGTGGACCGTACGGTGATCTCCGACGCCGTGTTTGTTGACTTGGCTGGTCGTGACCGCGAAGGAAAACGTCCTCATGCCGGAGCTACGCCGATCGCTGTCCCTGCCCTTGGTCGTCCTCTACGGCGTAGGCGTTACCATCGGTGCGGGCATCTACGTTCTGCTGGGCGCGACTGCCGGAAAAGCAGGAATCCATGCGCCGGTGTCCTTTGCAATGGCGGCGATCGTGATGGCATTCAGTGCCGCCACCTTCGCGGAGCTCTCGGCGCGCCTGCCGGTCAGCGCGGGTGAAGCGGCCTATGTTCGCGCGGGCTTCGGCTCCGCGGGGTTGAGCCTGCTCGTCGGCTGTCTGGTGATCTCCTCCGGCGTGGTGTCCTCGGCTGCCATCACGGTCGGTAGCATCGGCTATATTCAAGAGTTTCTTGATCTCGACCGGTATGTCCTGGTCCCGGTGATCCTGCTGTTCATGGGCGGTGTGGCGGCTTGGGGGATCAAGGAGTCGGTGACCTTTGCCAGCCTGTTCACGCTTGTCGAGGCGGGCGCCCTGGTCGCTATCATCGTCCTCGGACTGATGGACCGTCCGGAAATTCTCTCGAATATCCCCAAAGTCTTTCCATCCCCGACCGATCTGCCGGCCTGGACCGCGATTTCGGGTGCGGCCTTGTTGGCCTTCTTCGCGTTCATCGGGTTCGAGGACATCGTCAACCTGGCGGAAGAGGTGGAACAGCCAGCGCGGATCATGCCGTTGGCGATCCTGATCACGTTGGTGGTCGGGACTGTGTTGTATTTTCTAGTGGCGGCGGTTGCCGTGTTTTCCGTTCCGCTGGAAGAGCTGGCCGCGTCTCAAGCGCCTTTAAGCTTGGTCTTCGGGCAGATCACCGGGGCTTCGCCGATTCTCATCACGGCCATCGCGATCGTGGCGACCCTGAACGGCGTGGTGATTCAGATCATCATGGCGTCCAGAGTGGTTTACGGGCTGGGCAAGCAAGGCAGCTTTCCGGCCGCGTTCGCGAGCATCCATCCTCGCACCCAGACGCCGGTGATCGCCACGGGAACGGTGGTGCTGGTCGTGCTGGTCCTGGCCATGGCGTTCCCGGTCGACCGTCTTGCCGAGTGGACGGCCCGAATCGTTCTGGTGATTTTTTCCCTGGTCAATGGATCGCTGATCCTGCTCAAGGCCCGCAAGATCCCGGCACCGGACGGCGCGTTTACCGCACCGTTCTGGGTTCCGGTGGGTGGCCTGCTCACATGTCTTGCGCTGCTGGCGATTGATGTGACGACCGGGGTATAAGGCGGCTCTGTTGATCTCATTCAGCCTGCCCGACGCTCAGAGGACCTGTATGACCCAAACTCCGGTACCCGATTTCGATCCCGCCGATGCCGCCAGCTACAGCTTTTGGACCGAGGAGATCCTGCGGTTCGCAGATCTCGACATGGTGGGCCATGTGAACAACAACGCGATCGGCGTGTTCATCGAGAACGGCCGGGTTCACATGTTTCACGATGGTGGGGAAAATCTGGAGAAAACCGCCGAAGGCTCGGGCCATACCTGGGTCGTTCGGCGGTTGGAGATCGACTTCATGGCCGAGATTCGGTTTCCGTCCAAGGTGAAGGTCGGCACACGGGTCGCGAAAGTCGGCAACACCTCATGTACCGTTCATCAGGGCGTGTTCGTAGACGGAAGCTGCCGGGTCACCGCTATGACGATCGGCGTGTGCTTCGATCCCCGGACCCGAAAATCAACACCCATCCCGGATGCCGTGCGGGCAAGGATGCTCAGCCACGTACCGAAGGGCTAAAAAGCCCGCATCGGTGCCCGTTTCAGTGAACGACCCGAAGAACCTCGATATTGGCGTCGGGATGGCGGCTGACATAGCGCCACATCGCAACCTCGTCATCGGTGATCGACGGTGACGCCTCGCTTGCGGTCCGCATGCGATACACGAACTTCGGAGCCAGGCCCACGCTGTCCACCGCTTGTGCGCGTTCGGCGACCACATGCGCGTTCCGGTACAGGTCCAACTCGCCTTCATAGGCGGCATTTTGGTAGATGAACAGATTGCGGGCCATTGGCTCCTCCTTTACACTTTTATGAATATGCGCACACCGTGCGCGTTATTCAAGTGAAATGACGCACCCCGTGCGCATTTTTTTCTTGGCGTGCGCGCTGGAGCGCGGTCTAATCCGGCCGAACCCGGCCTGGATCGGGTGGAGGCGTGACCAAAGGAATGGGGACGTTCGTGTCCGACAAAGCCAATATGCGGCCCGTGGATTTCAAGCGCTGGCGCAAGTCCCTCAAGCTGTCCCAAAAGGAGGCGGCCGAGGCCCTCGGGCTGAAGCGTCGGGTGGTACAGTACTACGAAAAGGGTGAGCGGGACGGTGAGACCGTCAAGATCCCGAAATACATCAGGCTCGCCTGCTGCGCGCTCGCGCTCGGACAGGACGATTACGTCGGACCGGAGGCTTTGAAAGCGCCGGCTGTCATCGTCCCGCCTGAAACCGGCATGGCCGGCGACTGACGTCGTCGGGCCTAATCAGGGCTGAGCGTCCGCTTCGCGGTCGGCCTCTGCCTTATCCGCGGCCCAGGCGCCGGCCGCCTCCACGGCGACGGGGGAGGCTGTGGGCAGCACGCCAAGATAACTTTCGGTCTCTGCCACCGGCACTGGCGCGCGCTGCGTCATGCGATAGAGCGCATAGAGAGCTATTGCGCCGAAGGTCGTGCCCAGCACGAGCCAGAAGCCTAACGGGCCGAGCCCCTCCATCGCCCAACCGGTCACCAGCGGGCCGGCGATCGCGCCAAGCCCGAAGGTGAAGACGAGGCCTCCCGAGGCCGCCGGCATATCGTCCGCCGAAAGAGAGTCATTCGTGTAGGCCAAAAACAGGGCGTAAAGCGGTGTCGTCACTCCACCGGCGAAGAAGGAGGCTGTCATCAGAAGCCACAGATCGCCTCCGGTGAACCAGCCCAGCCCGCAGGATGCCGCGCCGAGAGACGCCGCCCCAAAGATCAGCTTGCGTCGATCCATCCGGTCGGAAAGCCAGCCGATGGGGTACTGCAGCACCAGCGCCCCGGCGAACAACATCGCGACGAA
>CALAHL010000678.1 GCA_937891725.1 uncultured Rhodospirillaceae bacterium
ACCAAGCGCCGCATCGCCAACCGCCTGCAGAATGCCTTGATCAAAGCTGAAGGCCGGGCCGATGACGGGCAGGCCGACGCCGCTGTCGGCATATTGCTTGAGGAAGGAGATCCCCATACCGCCCGGCAGGAAGAAGAACACGCTGTCGGCGCCGGACGCCCGGATCTGGGCGATCTCGGCCGCGTAATCCGTCTGGCCCAGCTTGGTGTAGAGTTCGCCCGCCAGCTCGCCCTTGAAGAACCGCTTGAACCCGGTCAGCGCGTCCTGACCCGCCGGATAGTTCGGGGCCAGGATGAAGATGTTCTTGTATCCCTGATGAGTCGCATGGGCGCCGGCGGCCTCATGCAAATTGTCGTTCTGCCAGGCGACGTTGAAGTAGTTCTTGTCGCAGCCCTTGCCGGCGAGTGCTGACGGACCGGCATTCGGCGACAGGTAGAACTTGCCTTGGGCCACGGTACTGGGAACCACGGCCATTGCCAGGTTCGACCAGATGATGCCGGTCAGCACGTCGACCTTGTCGGACTGGATCATCTTGGTGGCCAGCTGCACGGCGACATCCGGCTTGCGCTGATCGTCCTCGATGATGATCTCCAGATCGGAATTCCCGGCTTGTTCGGCCGCCAGCAGGAAGCCGTCGCGCACGTCGATGCCCAGTCCGGCGCCGCCGCCGGACAGCGTGGTGATCATGCCGACCTTGACCGGGCCGTCCGCCAGCACCGGCGATGAGAGGAGAGCCGCGGCCGAGAGCGCCGCGGCGAGGGATTTGAGTCTCATAAGTAAAGCCTCCTGAATCTTGCGTTTGTGGTCTTTTGGTTGCGCCTGACCCGCGCGGTGTCCGCAGCGTCCAGGCGATCCGGCCGATCCATTGGGTGATGATCGGCCCAAAGCTCCGACTGGGCGGATCATGCATCGCCGGGGCCGACATTGAAAGATACTCCCGGAACGATGGGGCTATGTTTCGGTCAGGCTTTGTCGATCGGGCCACGCACGATAACCGTGCTTCCCAAAGCGATCAGCCGAGACGTGCGCCCGCCCGCTCAACGTAATCCGCATAGGCGGCCAGCCGATAATTGGCGTAGATCTCATGGAAGCCGCCGCCGGACCGGGTCTTGAAGGCGAGGATCTGGGGGGATCGCACCTGAGCCAGGGGATGACCGGGCCTGTAGGCCGGGTTTGATCTGGAGACGTTGGAGAGAATGACGAGATAGCAGTCGAACCCTTGGTCAAGCAGCTTCGGCAGCCAGTGCTGAACCACCGCCGGACGATCGGCTTCGATCGACAGGATCAGCCGATCGTGGATCACCTCTGACAATCCGTCGATCACGTCAGTCTCCATACCCTCCACATCGATTTTCACAAGACGGGGCGCCGGGGCGCGGCTGGCAAGAAAAGCCCCCAGACCTACCTGAGGTGCTGGAAGGGTGCGGGGGCTCTCAAGGCTCAGGGAGATCGAGCCGTAGTTACCCTTTGCCCGGATGTCGATCTCGGGGACCTGCACGATCCCGGCCTGGCGCCCCACCGCGAACGGATAGACGACGCCCCCCGCGCCCGGGACCCGATCCAGGCTTTGTGACAGGTTGATGGAGGCGAGGGCAAAGAACGCCGCCTGGGGCTCGAAAGCGATGATCCGGAGATCCGATCGCGTTCTGCGCAGCACCGCCGAGATCGAGCCGATATGGGCGCCGACATCCACGAAACACTCCCCATCGGACAGGAGGGAGCTGTACAGCTCGGTCTCGACTTCGCCATAGGCCCCGAACGTCCGGAGATATTCGGACACCCCGGTGTCGTTCCGAAAGCACAGCATCGGCCCGTGTCGGGTCTCCACGACCTGGAGGGTCGGGGAGTCGAAATACGCCGCAAAGCTCAGCATGCGGGCTAGCTTTCGGCGATTGTCGGGGTGAAGCGTCCGGCAGCGGCCAAACCTCCGAAGAAACCTGCGATTTCCCGGTTGGTGAAGTCCGGCTGTTCGTAGTGCACGAAATGGCCTGCCTCCGGCACGACGGCGTAATCCAGATCGGTGAAGGTTTCGCCCAGACGGTCGGCATAGTCCGGTTTCATGAACGGCTCGGAGGCCCCCCAGCGCACCCGGGTCGGATGCGGGATCGGCGGCGGAGCGGCGCCGTCGCCCCGCATCATGGCGAGCCGGGCCGGGAAGATCGCGGTGTACCAGTTGAAGCCGCCTTGCAGATTGCCGGGCGCGAGGAAATTGTCGACCCAGGCCTCCAGATCGTCGTCGAAGGTGCGCGGATCGTGCGCCCAATGGGACAGCATGTTGCCGAAATAGATCCGGGTTGCTGCGCGGCTGGAGCCGATCAGATCGGCGGCCCAGGGCTGCTGGTGGAAACCCTGATACCAGGTCTCCGTCATGTTCTCCGGACCGGCCAGGCGCTGGGCCACGCCCGGATAGAGCACGTTGAAGAAGAACAGACCGGTCACCCGGTCTGGATAGCGCCGCGTGAAGGCCTGCGCCACGCTGGAGCCGACATCGTGGCTGACGAGTCCGATCCTGGGCAGGCCGAGCGCGTCGATCAGGCCTTTAAGATCTTCGACATGGTGGTCGATCGTGTAGGCCTCGGAGGCGGTGCCCCTGGGCTTGTCGGACTGCCCGAACCCGCGCAGATCCGGGGCGATCACGTCGAACTGTTCGGCCAGGGTCGGGATGTTCTTGCGCCACGTGTACCAGAATTCGGGCCAGCCGTGCAGCAGGACGACCGGGTGCCCGGCGCCGTGGCGCACCAAGTGCATCCGGATGCCGTTGGTCTCGATGAACTGATGGTTCCATTCCATCGGTCAGGTTCCGCAGAAGGTGGCCGGGACCACCTGATCGGGGCGCGGCGGCAGGGTCAGGGAAGTACCGTCTATCGTGGCGTCGGGCGCCGGATCCTCGAACGGTGTCTCGAGCGCGGCCTTCAAGGCGAAGGTCGGTGCGAAATCGGCCCGCTCGACCGCTGCGGTCAGGGCGTGTTCGACCAGATGGTTGCGCGGGATGATCGCCGGGTTGACGGCCCGCATCGCGGCTTGCCGCTCAGTGTCTGACAGGTCCTGTTGCGCCAGGCGTTCCTGCCACCGCTCGGACCAGGCGTCGAACGCGGTCGGGTCGACGAACAGCTCGCGCGGGGCGCCACCCGGCGTTGAGAGCTGACGGAACGTGTTGGTGAAATCCGCCTGGTTGGCCGCCATCCGCGCCAGCAGATCCTGCATCAGTTCCGGGTCGCCCTCGCGCACCTCGGACAATCCGAACTTGGCAGCCAGGCCGGTCTCGTAGGCTGTTTCGTAGTAGGTGGCGAAGCGGTTGATGATCGGTTTGGCGATCTCGACCGCAGCATCCTCGTCCGCCGCGATCAGCGGCAACAGCGCCTGAGCCAGCCGGATCAGATTCCATTGCCCCATGCCCGGCTGATTGCCGTAGGCGTAGCGTCCGGTCTGGTCGATCGAGCTGTAGACCGTTTCGGGATGGTACCAGTCCATGAACGCACACGGTCCGTAGTCGATGGTCTCGCCGCCGACCGCCATATTGTCGGTGTTCATCACCCCGTGGATGAAACCCACCAGCATCCAGGACGCGATCAGCTCGGCCTGAACCTTGACCACGCGCTCCAGCAGCGCGGCATAGGGATTATCTGCCTTCCCGGTGTCCGGAAAGTGTCTGGCAATCACGTGATCCGCCAGCAACCGGAGCGCCTCTGTGTCCTCGCGCGCGGCAAAATACTGAAAGGTTCCGACCCGAATATGGCTTGTCGCAACCCGGGTCAGGATCGCACCGGGAAGGGGCTGCTCGCGGTAGACCGGCTCGCCGGTGGTGACCACGGCGAGCGACCGGGTGGTCGGGATGCCGAGCGCAAACATCGCCTCGCTGATGATGTACTCCCGCAACACCGGGCCGAGGGCCGCCCGTCCGTCGCCCATCCGCGAGAACGGCGTGGGACCGGAACCCTTGAGCTGGATGTCCCGCCGGACCCCGTCGCGCCCGATCACCTCACCCAACAGGATGGCGCGGCCGTCGCCGAGCTGTGCGGACCAGCCGCCGAACTGATGGCCGGCATAGGCCATGGCCAGCGGTTGCGCAC
>CALAHL010000679.1 GCA_937891725.1 uncultured Rhodospirillaceae bacterium
CTGATCATGACCTCAGGCCATCTGGGAAATTACACCAGCTTGACGGACGTGACCACCGATCCACCTCTCTCAGCCTCGAACCCCCTGCAGCACCGCCGCCAGGTTATCCCCCAGGATATCCGAGATATAGCTGCCCTCCTGGACCAGCAGGGTGGGCCATTCGCTGGTGCCGAGGCGGCGGCCGATGGCCTCGAACCCGGGGTGGTGACGGCGAGGAAGGCCAGCGGGTCCTTCTCCGATGCGTCCAGGCCGAGCGCGATCACCACCGCGTCCGGGCTCCACGCGGCGATTCGCATCGGCTCGGGACCGTGTCATCCGTCCTTGGCGATCCCCGCCTCGGCCGCACGACGTCAACATTCATCCGATCACTTTGCCAATGGATCTGGTGCCGAGGACACCGATCGCGGCTGACGTACCGGTCAGCAGGGTTCCCCAGACCAAATCTGTCGCGACCATGCGCCAGGTCCAATCCTTCAGGGTTGCGAGGTTGGTGAACTCGTATGTGCCATAAGCCATCGCTCCGATCAGGGCGGCGGACCCAAAAACCCAAAGGAGGGAGTTTCCGCTTCGTAGCGCCGGCCAACTTACAAACCACAGAAGGCACGCGACATAGAAAGCGTAGAATACGAAGGCCGGCCCGATCCGGGGCCTGTCCAGCAGGAGTGAGCCGATGTCTTTCTCGAAAACCGGTTTCACGATGTAACTGAGACCCAAGAAATCAAGGCCAAGAAATATCGTAAGGGTGAGGACGTAGAGGATAACGACTGTCATGTTTTATGTGCCTTCGCTTTCCTGATCTGAAGCCGATCACCCGCCCCGCGCCGCCTCGACGCCCTTCAGCACCGCAGCCAGGTTGTCCCCCAGGATATCCGAGATGTACCCGCCCTCCTGGACCAGCAGGGTGGGCCAGTCGGTCGCGCCGAGGCGGCGGCCGATGGCCTCGAACCCGGGCGTGGTGACGGCGAGGAAGGCCAGCGGGTCCTTCTCCGAGGCGTCCAGGCCGAGCGCGATCACCACCGCGTCCGGGCTACACGCGGCGATCCAGGCCAGCGCATGATCCAGGGTGCCGAGGAACCCGTCATCGCCGGTGCCGCGCGCCAGCGGCAGGTTCAGGTTGGCCCCGCGTCCCGGCCCGGCGCCGATCTCGTCGGCATAGCCGGTGAAGAACGGGTAGAACGATGTCGGGTCGCCGTGGATCGAGACCGTCAGCACGTCGCCGCGCCGGTAGAAGATGCCCTGGGTGCCGTTGCCGTGGTGCACGTCCACATCCAGGATCGCCACCCGCTCCAGCCCGGTGTCGCGCAGCCGCTGGGCGGCGATGGCGGAGTTGTTCAGAAAGCAGAACCCGCCCGCCTGATCCGCATAGGCGTGGTGGCCCGGTGGGCGGCACAGGGCGTAGGCATGGGGGGCGGCCTCGCCGGCGGCCATGTCGGCCCGCACCAGCTCGGCCGCGGTCTGCGCCACCCCCGCCGAGGCGAGCGCGCCGGTCCAGGTGCCGGGGCCGATCGGGCAGGCGGTGTCGGCCTGGTAGTGCCCGGACTTGCCGATGATATGGGTCGGGTGGATGAACATGTTCCGGTTGGAATGCACGTTCGGGATGATCTCGGCGCCGTGGTCGGGCAGGGCGGTCCACTCATCCCAGGCGCCTTCCAGGAACGCCAGATAATCGTCGGCATGGACCGCGCGCACCGCCTCGATATCGACCATCTGGCCGGCCAGCAGGGTGTGCCCGCCGGCCTCGGCGGCGGCGGCCAGGATCTCGGCCCGGCGGGGGATCTCCGGATTGTCGATCCGATTGCCCCGCGCGATGAAGCCGGAGGGGGCGTGGCTCGCATGATCCTCGGTCAGAACGACGCGCATGGGGAGATCTCCTTAAAGGGCCAGGGCCGGGCGGGGCCGCGAGGGACAGACGTCTAGAGAAAGCCGTCGAGATCGGGGGCCGGGCCGGTGCCCAGCAGGTGTTCCAGCGCCATCGAGCGGGAGAGCAGTTCGGAATCCTCGCCCTTCGCGCACATCAGCATCAGTCCGACCGGAAGCTGCGCGCCGAACTGGGTGATCGGCAGGCTGGTGGCGCAGATGCCGAACAGGTTGGCGGCCTGGGTGTTGCGGGAGGCCAGCAGCGCGCGTTTCGCCTCGTCCGGATGCTGCAGGATGTCGACCGGCATGGCGACGAACGGACAGGTGGGGGTGATCCAGCCGTCCAGGCCTTCCAGCTTGGCCGCCGCGATCCGCTCCAGCTCGACCCGGCGGTACTGGGCGGCCAGGTGCTCGACGGCGGAGATCTCGAGGCCGCCGGCGGCGCGCAGGGCGGTGGTCGGGTCCATCTTGTCGCGGGCGCTTGCGAACCCTTCGGGGCTCAGCCGGGCGATCAGCTCGGGCGGCACGATGGCCGGGAACAGCTTGCCGCGCTCGGCCGCCTCCGGCACGTCGATGTCGACGATCTCGACGCCTGCGGCCTGCAGCGCCAGCACGGCGGCCTCGAAGGTGGCGCTGACGGTCTCGTCCAGATCGTCGGTGAAGGGGGCGCCGGGGCGGCCCAGGCGCATCCCCTCGATCTGGGCCGGCATCGGGACGGACTCCCCGGTGATCACCGCGTGCACGATGGCGGCGTCGCCGGCGTTCCGACAGAGCGGACCGATGCTGTCGAGGGTGGGGGAGAGCGGGAAGACCCCGTCGGTCGGCCACAGCCCGACCGTCGTCTTATGCCCGAACAATCCCGTGAAACAGGCCGGAATCCGCACGGAACCGCCGGTATCGGTGCCCAGCGCGAAGGCGCAGAGCCCGGCCGCGGTCGCCACCGCCGAGCCGCTGGACGAGCCGCCGGGGATTCGCTGGATGCTGGAATCCCAAGGATTCCAAGGGGTTCCCCGCGCCTCGTTGACGCCGGTGGCGCCCAGCGCGAATTCCACCGTCTTGGTCTTGCCCAGGATCACGCAGCCCGCCTCCTTCAGCCGCTGGACGATGGTGCCCTCGGGGCCGTTCAGGTGAGCTGTCTGGTAAAGCGAGCCGTTGGTGGTCGGCAGGCCCTCGACCGCGATGATGTCCTTCACCCCGATCGGCACGCCCATCAGCGGTCCCAGATCGGTTCCGGCGGCCAGCAGCGCGTCGATCGCGGCGGCGGCGGCCCGGGCGCGGGTGCCGTCGACCAGCTGAAAGGCGTCCAGTTTCGGGTTGAGCGCGGCGATCCGCTCCAGGCAGGCCTCGGTGGCGGCGACGGAACTGGTCCGGCCGGCACGCAGATCCTCGGCAAAGGCGGCGATGCCGGAGGCGAACGGGTCGGCGGGCAGGGTGGCCATGGGGGTGTCCTTCAAAAACGCGCGAAGCCGAAGCGTCGCACGAGGATCGCCCGAAAATCCAGACCCGTCGGAACAGCTAGATTCGGCGGGCGAACCAAATCACCCTGCCGACGATGTTCACCTCGTCCACCGTGCGTTGGTAATCCTGGTAGCGCGGATTGGCGGATTTGATCACCAGCCCGGCGGGATCGGTGTTCGGAATGAACTCCACCTGTTTGGCAACCAGCCCCAATCCGTCATGCAGCACGAAGATGCCGGGCGGGGTCGGCGCGACCCGAGAGGTGTCCACCAGGACCTTGTCCCCGCTCTCCAGAACCGGTTCCATCGAGTCGCCGTCAATCGAGATGATCTTCAGGTCGGACGCCTTGGCCCGCAGCTCGTGTCGCAGCCAGGCGACCGGGAAAAACCAGTTGTCACCCAGCGGTTCGTATTCGGCGACCGCGCCACCCCCGGCGGCGGCGACCACCCGGACTTCCGGGATCGCCACCACCCCGGGATCGGTCTCCGGGTCGACCCGGTGCGGGACTGTCTGATTCCTGTCCGCCAAAGCCGGAGCGCCATAGGCATAGGCGCCCGGGCGTCGGGCGGTGACGTCGGCGCTCTGACGTCCGCCGGATCCGGTGGGCGGGGCTGTTTCGTGGCGCAGCGACTGCTCATCGATCCCAAGATGAAGGGCCAGGGCGTGCCGCACATCCTCCGGCAATTTCCGCGGCGTTCCGCGATGCACGAACTGGTGCAGATACGCGTGATTCTTGCCGCAGAACAGCGACGCTTTTTTGAGATCCGTCGGCGGATCGCGATGGGCGACCGCCTCCAGCAGCTTTCGGCGTACAGGGTCGAGTTTCATAAACTCATACTAATCCGATTACGCACGTGAGAAAATACGTAAAAAACGATTGACCTGATTTTGATAAGAAAATATCAATATTAATATTCCTATTTAACGTCGGGAGTTGTAGTGCCATGCCAATCACGTTAACCGACTTCCCAAACACGTCCGTATCCGAACACGGGGCCTCCTCGTCGGTGACAGGTCGCGTGCCGCATTTCAGCCCTCCGGTCGAGCGCGCCTTGGCCACCCTTCGTGGACGCGCCGGAGCCGAAGGCCAGGGGCAGTTTTCCCTGGATGGCCGACCGACTCCGTTGCGGGAGATCGTTCGGGAAGCGAACCGAATTCGGGCCCGTCACGGACACAAGCTGATCGCCTATCCGGGAGCGACGCCGACTCGGGGATTCGGGCGATGACCGGGGCCCCGGACCCTAAAAAAGCGCAGGTACCGCAGGTACGGAGTTGCGGTGTCCCCGAGCGTGCGGCGCCGGAGTTTCCGATGGATGATGCATCCTTGAAGGCCTATCTTGAGGATGCCGCCGCGACCCTGCGGGCGATGCCGCGTGCCAGTTTGAAGGCGCATCTGACGTCCTGGCCGGAAGTGGTTCGGGATTCGGTCTCCCTGTTGGCGGCATCCGACCGCACGCGAACCAGGCCGCCGTCGCCACACCCGCGTGCGATTGACCGCATGGACGAGGTCCTGTCCTGGTTACTCGCCTGCGAGGAGGCCGAGCGACGAATCCTCTGGGCGCGGGCCTGCAAGATCCCCTGGCGAAAGCTGGAGGCTCTCGATGGCCGCAGCCACACGACCTTGCGGCAGGTGGCTGGCCGGGGCTTGCAGAAGGTGCGGCGGCATCTCCGGGGCGTCCGCAGGTCCTTTGATCGCACAGACCTAGAGCGAAGAATGCTTCATGACTTCAAGGCAATGAGGTCCAATGAGAATAAATAGGAAAAAAATTCTTTACAACTTTTATGAGATCGGATAAAACGTCTGGCATGGTTGGAGAACACGCGTTCGACGTTGGTTCCTTCCTAGAGCGGCCCTTATAGAGTTTCGAATCGGATTGCACTGATCCAATTGTGGATCCGAGCGGGGACGCTGTCGCGACGCCAGTTGGGCGCCTGGTCAATCTCTTCACGTATCTGGCACGGGGCCTGGATTTCGATCTTGGCCCCGCTGCGGGTGCGGCATTCCATTTCCCAGTGGACCCGATGCCGGGCTCTCGTGAGCCTGGTCAGGTGGGTGCGCGCGCGTTTGCGGAGGTTTCATGCCCGCCATTCGTTGGACGTCACAACGCCGCGCGAGGTTCGTGAAGGAACTTGCGAAGTCCGGCAACATTTCGGCGGCGGCCCGGAAAGCCGGCGTGTCCCGCAGCCATGCCTATGCGCTGCGGTCCATGGATATCGATTTCGCGTCCGAGTGGACCGATGTCGATTACGACCGTCACCGACCTAGCCTTCAGTTTTTCCACATTTGCGAGGAGTTGGTCGAGCGGATAGCCGTTCAGCTCCGGCGTGCCCGGGTCTGCGTCCACCGGCAAGAGGTATCCGCGCTTGTCGCGCAGTCCGGGCACGCCATGGCCCGAATAGAAGATGAACACATCAGACCGGCCTTCGCGGGCGTACTGCCAAAGTTTCCCGCGATAGTCGTCCCGATTTCCAAAGACCGAGATCAGCTGCGCCTGGCTGGCATCCAGAAGCTCAATCACGTTGCCGTCACGAAAACCAAGGACACGCGTCACGAAATCCCGCATTGCCCGCGCATCGTTCTTTGCAAACAAAACGTCAGGGATGCCATCCGCATAGTCCTGGTTCCCGACGATCACGGCGATCGCATCCGCGTTCGTCGCATCCCTTGTGGATTGCGCCGGAACCGGGGCAGCAACCAGCACCCCCAGAATGACCAAATGGATCGCCAACACCTTAGAGTACCAAGGCATACGCAACTCCAATTCCTCGGCTCGGGACGGATCCAATATGAGGCCCGCATCCGTCGCACCACTACCTCTACGATAGTATGGCGCGCGGAGTGCGGTTTTGCGACGCTTCCCGAGATTTTTTAGCGGGATTTTCTCTTTTCGGTCGCTTGCGCGACCACGCACAGCAGCTCGAACATCAGGTTGGCTCCGACCAAAGCGGTGTTGCCTGAGGGGTCGAACGGAGGCGAGACTTCCACCAAATCCGCGCCGACGAAATCGATACCGGTCATGCCGCGAATCAGCCGTTGTCCGTCTAGCGAGGTGAAACCACCGATTTCCGGTGTGCCGGTGCCGGGGGCGTAGGCCGGGTCGAGCGCGTCGATGTCGAAGCTGAAATACGTTGGACCGTCGCCGACCACCCGGTGGGCCTCGGCGATGATCGCATCCAGACCCATGTCCGGAACTTCATGCATATAGATCACCCGCATGCCCGAGGTATGACTGAACGACCAGATGTCCGGGTCGTTGATCCCACCGCGAATCCCGATCTGGATCGTGCGTTTGGGATCCAAAATCCCTTCTTCCACCGCCCGACTGAACGGTGCGCCATGGTGAAAGCGGGAGCCGAGATAGTCGTCGCCGGTGTCGCAATGCGCGTCGATATGAACCATGCCGACAGGCCGGTCTTTTCCAAGCGCGCGCAGGATTGGCAGCGAGATCGAGTGGTCGCCACCGGCGGAGATTGGCACCAGTCCGGCAGCAACGACCGTCTCGAAAAATCCCTGGATCTGCTGATGCGCCTCTTCCAATGAGAAAGGCCGCTCGATATAGGCGTCGCCGATATCCGCGACACGGCACAGATCGTATGGATTGACCCCAGTCGCCTGATTGGTGGTGCGGGTCAGACTCGATTGGTTGCGCATCTCGCGCGGCCCGTGGCGGGTTCCGGGCCGGTTGGTGACACCGCCATCGTAAGGCACGCCGATCAGACCGATATCGAGATTCGACCAGTCCTCTGCGTAGGGCAGGCGCATGAAGGTCGGAATGCCGGTATAGCGCGGGCGGGTCATCGGGTTATCGGGCACGTTCGACATCGGCTCTCTCCGGAATGCGATTGGGGCGCGGATGGGAACAGTGTCCGTCGCCCGTGGCCTCTCGATCAAGTCCGATGAGCGCGCTAGGGTCCTGCTCGACATCGTGCAAAGGAACCCGAAATGCCCGATTATGTACCCGGTCCAGGCACTGCCTGGGAAACCGCTGCTCCCGCCGATCTAGGTCTCGACGCAAGTGCGATCGACGATGCTGTCGCCTACGCGATCGCTCACGAAAGCAAGATGGACCGGGATATTGGGCGGGCGCTCGACACCGGACATTTCTCGGAGCCGATGCCGGACGGCGAGATCCTGGGTCCGACCGAGCCCCGCGGCGATCCGTCCGGGCTGATCGTCAAAGGCGGCAGAATTGTCGCGGAATGGGGTCCGACCATGGCGCCCGATATGACCTTCTCGGTTGCCAAGAGCTATCTGGCGATTCTTGCCGGTTTGGCGGTTGCGGACGGTAAGATAGGAAGCGTCAAGGACCGGGTGGGAGAGGTGGTCCGGGACGGCGGGTTCGACAGTCCGCACAACGCGGCAATCACCTGGGAACACCTGTTGCAACAGACCAGCGAATGGGAAGGCACGGTGTGGGACAAGCCCGATCTGATCGACCGGAACCGCGAACTCGACCTGCCGCCCAACACGCCATCGCGCAAGGGGACCCATCGCGACCTGCAAACACCGGGTACCTTTTGGGAATACAATGACGTGCGGGTGAACCGGCTGTCCCTGTCCCTGATGCGGGCGATCGGACGGCCGTTGCCTGAAATTCTAAAGACCCGCGTGATGGACCCGATCGGTGCGTCGGACCAGTGGCGCTGGGAGGGATACCGGAACTCCTGGATCGAGATCGACGGAGAGCGGATGCAGTCCGTCTCGGGCGGCGCGCATTGGGGCGGGGGCCTGTTCATCCCTAGTCGGGACCATGCCCGCATCGGCCTCTTGATGGCACGCCACGGTCTCTGGGGCGAGAAGCGGATTCTCGCGGACGATTGGATGAAGGCGAGCGTCACGCCGTGCGCGATCAATCCGCGTTATGGCTACCTGTGGTGGCTCAACGGCGAACGGACCCATTGCCCCTCGGCACCGGCCTCCAGCGTCTTCGCGATGGGCGTAGGCTCTAACGTAATCTGGTGGGATGCGGACCACGATCTTGTGGCCGTGGTCCGCTGGATCGACAAGCCGCATCTCGACGGCTTCGCCGCCAGGGTGATGCGGGCGATCGGCTAGACGGGGCTCAGCGGAACCGCTTGATGGCGAACGCCACCGCGACCACTAGGACCACAGCGGCGCCGATCAGCGCGCCGTGCTCCACAAGACCGTGCACGATGCCGTCGACCACACCGATATGGCTGTGGTCGCCGGTGTGGGCGGCGGCCGGGGTTGCGAGCAGGGCAAGACTCAGAACGGACAGAAAACGCAGCATCGGAAAACCTCGATGTTTGAATGGAAAGCTCTCGGACGGTATCGGAGCGTTCCGTATCTGTCATCCGCCATTAACCGGTACCACCATTGAAACCTGCACCGGCACGTCCGATCTCTGGCGGACTGTCGAATTTCGCTTCGAGGGCATGATGTCGCAGCCGGATACAGCCGATCACCCGAAGGTGATTGCACCGCCGCCGCTGATTTATGGCGGTGCGCTCGCGGCTGGATTCGGGCTCGATCTGTTGGTGCCGCTACCGGTGCTCGCACCGGGGACGGGGTTGTTGCCGGGGCTTGTCTCCGTCGGCTTGGCGCTCGCGCTTGCCGGCTGGTGCATCGGGCTGTTCATTCGGGCCAAAACCGAAGTTCCGCCGCATCGGCCGACCTCCGCGATCGTGACCGATGGCCCATACCGGTTCTCGCGCAATCCGATCTACGTCGCCCTCACTCTGCTGTCCGCCGGCATAGCGCTGTGGGTGAACAGTTTCTGGATGCTCGGTCTGCTGCTCCCGACGCTTGTCGTGATGACCATCGCGGTGATCGGACCCGAGGAGCAATACCTCGAACGCAAATTCGGCGCCGAATATCTCGACTTCAAGTCCCGGGTCCGGCGCTGGATCTGATCAGGCCCGGTCTTATGCCGCGTCCTGCCGCGCACGTCTCACCGAGTTCCGGCCCAGGATCGCATCCGCCGTTTTCTCGGCGATCATGATGACCGGCGCATTGGTATTGCCGCCAACCACAGTCGGCATGATGGATGCATCCACCACCCGCAATCCGTCGACCCCTTTGACCCGTAGCTGGCTGTCGACCACCGCCATCGGATCGCCGTCCGGGCCCATCTTGGCGGTCCCGACCGGATGGTAGATCGTCTCGGCGGTCCGCCGGATATGGGCGTCGAGATCCGTGTCGGAGGTGACGTCGGGTCCGGGACTCAACTCCTCGCCCCGGAACGGTGCGAAGGCGTTCTGGGAGACAACGTCCCGTGCGATCCGCAGGCTGTCCCGCAAGGTGCGCCGGTCGGTTTCGGTCGAAACATAGTTTGCAAAGATCCGAATCCTTGCAGTCGGATCGTCCGAGGCGAGTTCCAGATGCCCGCGGCTCTCCGGACGAAGCTGGCACATCCGCACCGTGAACCCGTCCCGGTCGCTGGCATCCTTGTTCAAGTGCCACAGCAGAGGAATCCGGACGCGTTTGGCCGCGAGACCGATCAGGAAATGCCACTGCACATCCGGGGCTTCCAACTCGGCCCGGGTCTTGATGAACGCGCCGCCCTCTGCAGGGAAAGTCGCGGCGGGGCCGGTCCTGAACAGGGCCGCTTGTGCCATCGCCAATGCGGCTCGGTCCAAACGGACCAGGGAGTGCAAGGTCACCGGCTGCGTGCACGCGTACTGCAGGGGCGTGTCCAGATGGTCCTGGAGGTTTTTCCCGACCCCCGGGAGCTCCTGGACCATCTTGATGCCGTGTGGCTGGATCGTCTTGGGATCCCCGATGCCCGACAGCATGAGGACCTGAGGACTGTTGAGTGACCCGCCGCAAAGCAGAACCTCTTGCTCTGCTCCGGCCGTCTTGGTCTCCCCGTCGTGATAGTACTCGATGCCGGTCGCCCGTCCGCCGGTCACCAGCACACGGTGCGTCAACGCCCGGGTCCGGACCGTCAGATTCGGACGCGCCATTGCCGGACGTAGATAGCAGTTCGCCGAGCTGGCACGGCGGCCGTTCTCGATGGTGAAATCGTAGCGGCCAATGCCTTCCTGGTTCGGTCCGTTGAAATCCTCCGCATGCGGAAGGCCGGCCTGGACGCCCCCCTTCACGAACGCATCGTAAAGCGGGTTTGACCCGGTGCCCCGCGTGACCTTCAGCAATCCACCCCGGCCGTGGTACTCATCTTCCGGACGCTGCGCATGATCCTCAGCATGTCGGAAATACGGGAGCACATCGTCGTAGCTCCAGCCGCGATTACCCAGTTGTGCCCAGTGGTCGTAGTCAACAGCGTGACCTCGAATATAGACCATCGAATTGATCGAGGACGAGCCGCCGATCACCTTGCCACGCGGCCAGTAGAGCTTGCGGTTGTCGAGATGCGGCTCGGGCTCGGTCCAATAACCCCAGGAATGGAAACGAGAGCGCACGAGCTTGCCCACGCCGAGCGGAATCTGGATCAGCGGATTCCAATCCCATCCGCCCGCTTCCAACAGCAGAACCGAAGCGTCGGGGTTCTCGCTCAAACGATTGGCGAGCACACATCCTGCGGACCCGGCGCCAACGATCACATAATCGAAATTTTCCATGGGTTCGGAGTTTATCCAACCGTCCCCGCCGCACAAGAGCGGCAATGCGCAGGCAATCTGGACCAAACGGAACGGCCCGGTCAGGATGCCTCGTAATAATAAGTCGAGTTTGGGGAGGATGAAGCAATGGTCGAGCTTCCGGAAGGTGTTGTATCGGCGGGCAGCGTAACCCTGCTGACCGAGGCATGGCGCGGCGGCGTGCTGATCGCCGGCTCCCATGGCGGGGTGTATGCGGCCTATTGCGCATGCAAGGCGGGGGTCCGGGGGGTGATCCTGAATGACGCGGGCCGCGGCAAGGATGACGCCGGGATCGGTGGCGCGACCTACTGCGACGATCTGGGGATTGCCTA
>CALAHL010000680.1 GCA_937891725.1 uncultured Rhodospirillaceae bacterium
GGCGCAAGGCGGCGCGCAGGGCTTCCTTCATGGCGGCCAGTTCCCGCAAGGCCACCCCGATTTCATCCCGCCGACCTGCGTCGTCGATATCGGTGGTCCGGTCCTCGGGGGTCGCCTGGAACGCGATCAACGATTTGGTGATCCGCTCCAGCGGGCGCACCATCAGCCAGCGCAGGCTGAGAAAAACCAAGCCGGCGGTGACCAACGAGATGAAGATCGACAGGTTCAGAATGCGGAAGGAATAGCTCAGCATTTCGTCCCGCATTGGCGCTTCGTCGATCTCGACGATCATCAGGGTGTCGGCGCCGTCCGGTGAGTAGCCGGTCACCCGCAAGACCCGGTTGTCAATCTGTGACAGACTGCCGAACGCGTCCCAGATCAAGCCGAAGAACGTCTCCTGCCGCAGGTCGATCTCCATATCGGCCATGGGTCGTGGATCGCGCTCCAGCATCTCCCGGGCGGTGCCGTCCCGGAACACGATCACCGCATGTGCGCCGACCTGATTCAGCAACTCCTTGGTCATCATGGCGGACAGCATGCCGTCGGGGGCGGCCCTAACCGCCAGGGCAGCCAAATAGGCGGTCTCCAGCTTCTCCTGCAGATAGACCAGCCGGTATCGGGCCACCGACGGCGTGTAGATCAGCACTTCCGACAGCATCACGAAGAAGCCGGTCAGCAGCAGCAATCGGAAGGAGAGGGATCTGAACGAAAATCGCATTGCACCGGGCTGTCACGAAAACCGCATGAGGAAACGGACGATGCATTTCGTCCGCGCGCTGAACAGTTTCGGAACATACCAGCTTCCGGCGGCTCGTTTCACAATTTCGGCACGGGTCGGGTACGGCACCACCAAGGGCGCGATGTCGCCGACCTTCATTTTCCTCGAGATCGCCAGGATCAGGACCGACAGGGTTTCACCCACGCCGGTGCCGACCAGGGTGGCACTCAAGATCCGGCCGTTTGGCGCGATCAGCAGTTTCACGAACCCCTCGCGGTCGGCCTCTGCGGTCGCCCGGTCATTCTCCGCCAGCGCCCAGCGGAGGACTTCGAACCGGACTCGCTTGTCCCGCAGCACGGTCTCGGTCGGCCCGATCTGGGCGAGTTCCGGGTCCGTATAGGTCACGCGTGGAACCTGATCGGCGGTGATTGCGCGGGCGGGCAGCTTGAACAGCAGCTTCTTTATCAGGGTCGAGGCATGGCTGCCGGCCACATGGGTGAACTGCATCCCACCGGCGGCGTCCCCGACCGCGAACACCCGGCTGTTGGTATTGCTTCGAAGACCGGCGTCGAGGCGCAGAGCGCCGCGCTCGCCCACACCCACATTACCGGCCTCCAGATCCAGTCCGTCGAACGATACGCTGCGTCCGACCGCGACCAGCAGGTGGCTGCCCGAGACCGTACTGATCCCCTCCGGTCCCTCGACGGTCACGGCGATCTGGTGGTCCTGAGGGGCGGCAACGGCGGTGGCCTTGGTGCCCTCGTGGAGCGTGATCCCTTCTGAGATCAGGGCACGGCGGATGATCTCGGCAGCTTCGGGATCGTCGTTGCCAAGCAGCGTCTGCGCCTCAATCAGGGTGACCTTCGCCCCCAGCCGTGCATGGGCCTGGGCCAGCTCGCACCCGATCGGCCCACCCCCCAGAACGATCAGATGCTGCGGACAGGCGGGCAGATCGAAAATCGTCTCATTGGTCAGATGCGGCACGTCGCTCAACCCGGGAATCGGCGGCACCGCCGGGCGGGACCCGGTGGCCAGCACGATGTACTTGGCGGTGACCGCAACCCCGCCGCCGGTGATCTCACGCGGTCCGGTGAAGCGCGCCTCGGCCTGGATCACCCGAACCCCGAGCCCCTCATAACGTTCGACGCTGTCGAGCGGGGCGATGGCCGCGATCGCACCTTTCACATGGGCGGAGACCCGGCCCCAGTCGACCGCGTCGACCGAGGCGTCCACCCCATAACGGCCAGACCGTCTTACGCTATGGGCCGCGTGCCCCGCCGCCAGCAGTGCTTTCGACGGCACGCAGCCGACATTCAGACAATCGCCGCCCATCACGCCTTTTTCGAACAGGACGACGTTCGCCCCCATTTGCGATGCGCCGGCCGCGACCGACAATCCGGCGGCCCCGGCACCTATCACAACGATATCGGCCTCTATCCGCTCGGTCATCAATGGGCTCCCAGGGACGGCGTTTTAAAGGGGGCGGAGGGTCAGGTCGGGCCGGGCGCGTCGCGACGCACCCGCTTATAGATCACCGGAACCAGGGACAGCACGATCAATCCGACGATCGGGACCAGCACGCCCGGCTCCAGGAACACGTCCAATCCGGGCGCGCGCCCTTCATCGACCAGAGCATCGAGCCCGTTGCCGATCGACACGAACACCATGGTGCCGGGCACGATCCCGAACAGGGTGCCGATCGCGAAGACCCGCAACGGCACGCCCAGCATCGCCGGCACGATGTTCACCAGCCAGAACGGGAAGAGGGGCACCAAGCGCAGGACGAACAGATAGCACAACGCGTTCTCCTGGAAGCCGGCCCGCAGTTTCGACAGAAACGGACCGGCGCGGGCGCGCAGGCTGTCGCCCAGCGCGGTGCGTGCGGCCAGAAACACCAATACGGCGCCCAGTGTCGCCGCCAGAACCGTGATCAGCGTGCCTTCGATCAGCCCGAACAGGAAACCGCCTGCCAGGGTCAGAAGCAAACCGATCGGCAGCGAAAAGGCGATGCAGAGTGTGTAAAGCACGGCGTAACCGGCACGGGTCAGCACCGGATGGTTAGTAACACAGTCGCGGAGCAGATCCCGATGCTCGTGAAGGGACGCAAACGTAATGTAGTCGTCCAGATCCCAAACGAAGAATGCCGTAGTGCCACCCGCCAGCACGACAATCGGCAGCACGCTCTTCCATTTGCGCTGTTCCCCACGCGGATCGTCAGCCTGTTCGGTCTCCGAGGCGTCGCCCCGTGCCGTTTTCCGCTGCTCCCCCATGGCGCTAGCCTTTCTTCGCTTCGTCCCTCGAACTGGACGCGTTCGAGTCTTTACAAAGTATGGATTGCCAGCCCCCATGCCAGTCAAGTTGCCGTGAGGGGAGCCAAGCGCAGGCGTCGTCTGCAATTCAGGACCTTTGGACCGTCACTGCCGAATGAATTGGATCTACGGACCGGACCAAGTCCGGCGGTAGGATCAATCGAACATGGGGTGATGATGGAGTCGCCCGTGCCGTTTTCAGGAGGTTCAAATGCCCGACGGTCAGTCATCGCGTCACCAGGCGGCCAGCGTGTGTCCGCTGGATTGCCCGGATACCTGCTCGCTGACCGTCACCGTCGAGGAGGGGAAGGTCGTGGAGGTGCGCGGCTCCGACGCCAATCCGATCACCGAGGGCGTGGTCTGCAATAAGGTGGCCCGCTACTATCCGGCCTTCGTCCATGGCGAGACCCGGTTGCGCCATCCGCTGAAGCTGGTCGGCCCGAAGGGGCCGGGAGCGAAGTTTGAGCGGATCGGCTGGGACGAGGCCTTGGACCTAGTGCATGCCGGCTTGAGTCGGGTGATCGATCAGCACGGTCCGGAGGCGGTGTCTCCGCTGGCCTATGCCGGCCCGCATGGAATGCTGGCCATGGGATCGATGGATATGCGGTTCTTCCACCAGATGGGGGCGACCCGGATCGAGCGCGGTCCCATGTGCGGCGGTGTGAAGAGCGAGGCGCACATGACCCTGTTCGGCGGAATGCCGGGCACCCCGCCCGAGCAGGCGGCGGATGCCGAGCTGATCGTGGTCTGGGGCAACAATGTCACCGTCTCCAACCTGCACTTCACCCGCGCGATCAACCGGGCCAAGGCCAAGGGCGCCCGGGTGGTGGTGATCGACCCCAAACGCATCAAGGTGGCCGAGCAGGCCGACATGCACCTCGCGATACAGCCGGGAACCGATGTGGTCCTGGCTTTCGCGCTGGCAGCCGAACTGGAGCGATTGGGCGGGATCGACGAGGCGTTCTGCGAGCAGTGGACGGTCGGATGGCGGGCGTTTCTGGACGCGGCCCGGCCCTGGACGATCGACCGAGCGGCCGAAGTTTGCGGGATTTCACCGGACAGTCTCCGGACACTGGCAGCGTGGTATCACACCGCCTCTCCCGCACTCCTGGCGGTCGGCAACGGGCTGGAGCGGAACCAGAACGGCGGCAACGGTATCCGCGCGCTGCTGTCGCTTCCGTGTCTTGCGGGTAAGTGGGGCGTGCGCGGCGGCGGGGCCATCAGCAAGGTCGGGGCGGCGGTTCCCAAGACCCTCGGCAAGCTGCAACGCCCGGATCTCGCACCCGAAGGCACACGCAGCGTCAACATGCTGGACGTTCCGGGCCTGATCGACGGCACGGTGCCGGGCGCACCTGTCCGCGGCCTGTTCATCTACAACCACAACCCGGTCGCCATGTTCCCGGATCAGCAGGCGATCCTGCGGGCGCTGTCGCATCCGGAGCTGTTCACGATCGGCTGCGAGGTGCAGATGACGGACAGCATGGAATACTGCGACGTGATCCTGCCTGCCTGCTCGCATTTCGAGCATGACGACCTGTTTCCGGCTTACGGCACCACCTATGTGCAGCGCGCCGAGGCGGCGATCCCGCCGGTCGGGGAGGCCCTGCCGAATACCGAGATCTTCCGGCGTCTGGCCGCGCGCTTCGGATACAACGCGCCGTGTTTCCGGGCGACCGATGCCGAACTGATGGACGACGCGCTCGACGGCGCCAGCCCGAAGCTGGGCGGCAGGAAGCCGAGCGCGCTCCCGCTGGACGGTGCCGTGAACATGACAGCCGACGGCACCGCCGAGATTGTCCCGTTCGCCACCGTGTTCCCGGCCACGCCGTCCGGGAAGGCCGAGCTGATGTCGGAGTCCGCCGGCAGCCGACGCGGATTTCCTCTGCCCGAATTCCGGCCGTACACCTCGACCTATCCGCTGGGCCTGCTGACCCCGTCCTCAGATAAGCGGACCAACAGCCTGTTCGGCAGCGATCCGGCATCGGACCCGATCCCGGAGCTGGAGATCCACCCCGAGGACGCCGCCTGGCGCGGGATCTCGAGCGGACAAAGGGTGCGGGTGTTCAACGAGCTCGGTGAGACGGTCCTAGTCGCCCGGGTGACCGACAAGGTGCGCCCCGGCCTGGTGTCCTCCGACAAGGGCGCGTGGCTGCGGACGGCCGGCGGCGGGCTGACCGTCAACGCACTGATGCCCAATCACCGCGCCGATCTGTGCGACGGGGCCTGCTTCAACGACGCCCGTTGCGAGGTTGAGCCGGCTTTGCCGTGAACGGCACCACATTGCCCGGAGCGCCGGAGTCCGGGTTTGACGCGCTGTCCGGGAGGGACGCGGCCGGCCACCGCGCGATCGCGCTCAGAATGACGCTGATGCCTCCATCCTGATCGGCATAAGGCAGGTGCAGGGCCAACAGCTCGCCATGCCGAACGTGGATCGCTCCGGGCAGGACCATGCGTCGGGTCGAGGCGTAACCGGCGCCGATCCAGGACAGCGCCGAGCCCGGTTCGGCAAGCTCCGGCCTTACGCCGACCAGATCGCCCCGCAGGCCCGCACCTGCCATTGGGGAGCCGCCACCTCCGGTCTCCGCCGACGCAGACAGTTCCGCTCGCGCGGCCGCACCCGCAAATTCGACCCGGTACGCGTCCCCGTCCACATCATGGTAGGCCAACAGCAGGTGGGGCATCGGCTCCACCAGGTCTCCGAGAAAAAGCTCGTCGGCCAGTGGCAACCAGTCCTCCGTCCGCGCCTCCTCCCAGTATGAATGGAGGTAATCCAACCACCGGATCGCCGCCGGCAGCCGCCACCGCCTCCCGAATCCCAACATGTCCAGAACCATCCGTTCCTCCTCATCGATCCCGGCCGCCGCCTTCAGCGCGGCCCTCACGGGAGACCCTAAGGAAGACCCAGCCCGCTTTTGCCCCCGCGCAACAACCGGGAGTCGAACGACTTTGGACACGTGGGGGGTGGGAGATATTGTCTGTTTGGTGTCTGGCTTTCTGTTTCGGACCTTCGACGGGGATGGAG
>CALAHL010000681.1 GCA_937891725.1 uncultured Rhodospirillaceae bacterium
GTCACACCGTCCTTGGTGATGCGGGGGGAGCCGAACGACTTGTCCAGGACCACGTTCCGGCCTTTCGGGCCGAGGGTCACCTTGACCGCGTTGGCGAGCGTGTCCACGCCCTTCAGCAGACGATCACGCGCGTCGACGTCGAATTTCACATCTTTGGCTGCCATGTCGGGCCTCCTTGGTTTCTATTTAGTGTGTCAGGTGGAGATCGAGGTGATTACTCGATGATGCCCATGATGTCGGACTCGCGCATCACGACGAGATCCTTGCCGTCGATCTTCACTTCCGAGCCGGACCATTTGCCGTAAAGAACGACATCGCCCTTTTTGACGTCCAGCTTGTGCACCTTGCCGGCCTCGTCCCGGGCGCCGGAGCCGACGGCTACGACCTTGCCCTGCATCGGCTTTTCCTTGGCGGTGTCCGGAATGATGATCCCGCCGGCGGTCTTGGTCTCGGCCTCGGTCGGCTCGATGACGACGCGGTCATGAAGCGGTCTGAATTTCATGGGTGTCTCCCGTTGTAGGCTTTTGAGCTGTGCTCGAACTGAAAAACGTGTTCAGGGGGTCAAATGCTGTTAGCACTCGGCCCCAATGAGTGCCAAGGGATATAGAAACTCACCCCCCGCTCTGTCAAGGACGGGAGCCAAACCCGCTCGGAAAATATGGTGTATTTCAGCGCCGTGGTGTCGCTTACTGCGCGAACCGCTTTTCATACCGGGCCAGATCGGTCGGCGACAGGCTGACGGTCACCATGGCATGGGTGCCTTCACCTTCCTGTGACAAGACTTCGCCATGGGCGTGCAGCCACGCCAGGGCGGCGCCGTCGGACAGGTCGATCTCGAAGGTCCGAGTCTGGTCGTTGGCCCCCAGGATATCGTCGATCCGGGCGACCAGATCCGGGATCCCCTCGCCCGTGACGGCGGAGAGCGGCACGGTGGGCAGGTTCGCGTTGGCGGCGTGGTTCGCGAGCGCATCCCGGTCTTCGGCCGTCAGCCGATCGACCTTGTTCTGGATTTCGATGGTCCGGCCGGGCCGGGTTTCGTCGTCGACATCCAGATCCCGGAGGACGGAGAGAACGTCTTCCTTCTGCGCTGCGGTATCCGGGTGCGAGATGTCCCGGACATGCAGAATGAGATCCGCCTCGACCACTTCCTCCAGCGTCGCCCGGAAGGCGGCGACCAGGTGGGTCGGCAGATCGGAAATGAACCCCACCGTATCCGAGACGATCACGGTCCGCCCACCCGGCAGATCGATCCGCCGCATGGTCGGGTCCAGGGTGGCGAACAGCAGATCCTCTGCCATGACCGAGGCGCCGGACAGATGATTGAACAGGGTCGACTTGCCGGCGTTGGTGTAGCCGACCAGCGCTACCACCGGGAACGGGACCCGCTTGCGGGCGCCTCTGTGCAGCTCTCGGGTCCGCTTGACCTCTTCCAGCTCGCGTTTGAGCCGGACGATCCGCTCATCGATCAGGCGACG